>JAFTPW010000319.1:0-3488 GCA_017463075.1 Clostridia bacterium | reverse complement strand
GGGGATCCGTGTGTCTGTCGGCTCAGGGCGGCGATGTTTCCTATATCACAGCGGAGCATTTCCGTTTCATCCGCGAATATGTGACCGGCACCGTGCTCGGCGTATCGCAGGAGTCCGTTATTTTCGGATTCCGTGAACGCGGTGCTCTCCCGAACAGCGAAGTCAATGCGAGACCCACCCGGCTTCCGTCCCACTCTCAGATACCCGACCTCCGCGACGAAGCGCTTGACCGCTACATCGAAGAGTTCTCCGCCTATCCCTTCGCGCAGTCCCATCTGGAACGCCTGAGACACACCTCGCCGAACTTCCCTTCCACCCGTCAGGAAAAAGAAGATTTCCTCCGCGTGATGAAGACCGTCACCGACAAGATGGGCAATGATTTCGGCTCCTGCGCGCTCTGCTCCAAGGTTACTCTCGCCCCGGGTGAGAAAAAGACCGTGCGTTTCATCCTGTCCTGGTATTTCCCGAATCACATCAGCAAGTATAACGTGCGGCTCGGTCACTACTATGAAAACAATTTCACCGATGCCCGTGAAGCAAACAGATACCTCGCATCCACTCCCGAAATCGCCGAAAAAGCCGCGGCATTTGCCGATCTTCTCTACAACACCGATATGCCCGACTTTTATCCTGACGCATGGTCCACCCATCTTTCCACCATCGTCAAGGATTCGTGGTACCTGAAGAACGGAAAATTCGGTCTCTGGGAAGGACTCGGCTACTGCGGATTCCACACCGTCGACATCACCTATCACGCATCCTTCGGACTTCTCGCCCTGTTCCCCAAATTGCAGCTTGGGCAGATGGAAATGGGCGTGCCCTTCCAGCGCGAGGACGGACGGGTACATCACTTCTTCACCCCCGACCTCGATCACGTGGACAACGGATACAACCGCATTGACATGAACAACCAGTTCGTGCTGATGGTATGCCGTGACTATCTTTACACCGGCGACCGCGGATATCTGGAACGGATGTGGGAACCTGTCAATAAGGCAATGGATTCCATCGAACGGCTCGATACCGACGGAGACGGACTTCCCGACAACGATACCTCGCACAACACCTACGACGCATGGAAATTCTCGGGAACACCCACATACATCTGCGTTCTGTGGCTCTCCGCGCTCCGTGCAGCCGTGAAGATGGCGGATATCCTCGGAGATGGCGACCGCAAAGCATACTGGAACGACATTCTCGAACGCGGACTTGTCTCCCTTGAAGCACGGCTGTGGAACGGCGAATACTACGATCTCTGGCGGCGCGATGACGAAAACGGCACGACCGTTGACTCCTGCCTCATGACCGACCAGATCGACGGCGAATGGTTCCTCAGAATGTCCGGAATCGACACAAATCTTCCCGACGAACGTGTACGCGCAGTTCTCAGTCTCATTTTCAGGAGCAACTTCGATCCCGAACAGGGACTTCTGAACGCCACCTGTCCCGAAGGCAAGCCCGTAAACGTGATGACCTACAAGAACTGTCAGGCGGATGCTTGCTGGACCGGTATCGAATACTTATTCGCCGCGCTTGCCATGTCCGTGGGACTTTCCGATATCTCCGACACCGTGGTGAAGTCCGTCCACGATACCCAGATGCGTCTCGGTCATTTCTGGGATCACTGGGAATGCGGATTCCGGTACACAAGACCCATGTCCTCCTGGACAACCATGCTGGCGGCATCGGGCATGACCGTGGATATTTCCGCCAAAAAGCTCAGCTTCCGTCCGTACCGCGAAAAGCTCACCGTCCCGTTTGCCTTTGACGGTGTGCTGGGAACGGTATCCTTCGACGGCGGCAAATGCGATGTGAAGACGGTATGCGGTTCGCTTGACGGATGGGAAGTTACCGTGAACGGCAGTTCCGATGCGGTAAGCGTTGGGTGAGATACTCCGTATAGTTCATTGTAAAATAATACAAAAAACTGACTTCGTTTCATCAAGCGGAGTCAGTTTTGTTTTGCTGTGGGTTGTAAACCCGATATTCAATATTGGACGGAACCGGTCAGTTTACCGGACTTCCGGGATTTCGTTTTCATCCGCCGGCACATATTTTTTCACGCCGAAGATGAAATACAGGATGTGGAACAGCCAGATACCGGCGAGAATCGCGCACGGAATGTACAAATCCTTGCGGAACATCATAAAGAAGCCGAAGCTCATCAGAAGCGTCACGGTAATCATGATTCTGATCTTGGTTTTCCACGTCATCCCCTGCCCTTTCGCAAAGGATTCCAGATTGTCTTTGTACAGCTTTGTTCCGACGAACCATGTATGCAGTCTCTCCGAGCTTTTGCCGAAGCTGACAAGCGCAAGCATCAGGAACGGAAACGCCGGGAGCATGGGAACAACTGCGCCGACTGCCCCGAGTCCTACGCCGATAAAGCCGAGTATAAGCCAAAGGAGTTTCTTAATTTTCATTGCATTCCTTCTCCAGTCGTCTCTTTTCCTTTTTACTTTCCATCACGTGGCGGACTGCCATAACGGGATGGCTGAAGATCATGCGCGGTCCCGAAAAACGCATAACAGCACGGATTTTCTCACGCATTTCTGGCTTGTAGCAATGGACACGGCAGTTGGAGCAGAAGGTTTTGGTCTCCATGAATGGGCATTTGTCGCTCCGCATCATGGCGTATTCGGTCAGCTCCTCACATTCGAGACAAAGTTCTTTTGAACCGTGCTTTTTCCGGCAGTAGAGTCGGATCATCAGGGCTACTGTGCGCTTTTCACGTTCGCGTTTGGATTCAATTTCCGGTCTGCTCATACATTCTGCCTCCTTCCACACGATAGATTCTGTCAGCAATCGCCATCGTGGACTCCCGGTGGGATACGAGGATGATGCTTTTCCGGTTCTTCTGCTCCCTGAGTGCTTTGAGGATGATGCCTTCGTTAATGCTGTCCACGTTGCTCGTCGGCTCGTCAAGCAGGATCAGCTCACTTCCGCGCAGGAACGCTCTTGCAAGTCCGATCCGCTGTTTTTCGCCTGCCGAGAGGTTATCGCCGAGCGCGCCGACCTTGGTTTGATAGCCGTCGGGCAGAGTGAGGATGAAGTCGTGAATGGATGCCATTCTGCACGCCGCTTCGATTTCGTCCTGTGTAGCATCGTTTTTTGCGATCCGGAGGTTATCTTCGATGGTTTCGTCAAAGAGATAGGTTGTCTGGCTGACCATCGTCACGTTGTCAAGAAGGCTGCCGCCGTCGAGGTTGTCAATGTCTACGTCGTTGTACTCGATATTACCATGATTTTTCTGCCAGAAACGGAGGAGCAGTTTGAGGAACGTGGACTTTCCGCATCCCGATTCACCGACAATACCGATGATCTCGCCCTTTTCGGCGTGCATACAGATGTCGGTCAGCACCTCGGTTTCGCCGTCGTAGGAGAAGGAGAGATCGGTGACCTTGAGGTTGGTGTACTCGATCTCTCTGCCGTTTTCCACAGGCGTTACCGCAGGCTCTTCCGCAAGGAGATTCAGCACACGGTCGCCC
>JAFTPW010000318.1:0-10598 GCA_017463075.1 Clostridia bacterium | reverse complement strand
TAGCTCAGTTGGTAGAGCAACTGACTCTTAATCAGTGGGTCCCGGGTTCGAATCCCTGAAGGTGCATCGCTGAATGTAAAGTTCAGCTTCTTATATCGGTGCAGTCGAAAGACTGAATCGAGCTTAGTTGGTGTGATTAACGCAGAGGGTCCACCTGTTCCCATTCCGAACACAGAAGTTAAGCTCTGTCGTGCCGACAATACTTGAGTGGCGACGCTCCGGAAAGATAGGTATGCGCCAACACGAAGCATCTCAGTTAATGAGGTGCTTTTTTATTCTTTTGCAATTCTTTCATGCAAAAACCTCATGTGATTTCGCTCGGATTGAGCACACATGAGGTTTTCTTCATATTCAATTTACAGATGCACAATCACAGGCTCGTGACCGAGAGCAGGGATGATTTTTTCAGTCATGTCCGATGTGCGGATCCGGAGACTGGACGTGTTGATGCACGGATGACAGCCGATGGATTCACCGGTCAGAATGTCCGCGTCGATGAGGAGATTCACCCGCCTGCCGCTGTCGTTCATGAGACCGAGTACGCTCAGAGAACCGGGCGTGATATCGAGAAATTCCTCCATAAATTCCGGTGTGCCGAAGGAAAGACGGGACGAACCGATCTGAGCGGAAAGATCCTTGGTTTTGAAGACCTTGTCACCGGGCATCATCAGGAGATAAAACACTGTCTGCTGACGGTTGCAGAGAAACAGATTCTTGCAGATTGCCGATCCGAGCGTCTTATCAATTTCCTCGCAAACCTCCATCGTCATCGCGGGATCGTGGTCCGCACGGAGATATTCTACGCCGAGCGCATCCAGAAAATCATATACCCGCTTTTCTTTCGGCAGCCGGTTGTCAGCATCCGCGGGTCTGCCATGTTCGAGAACCATAACGCCTCCTGAGGTTACAGCAATTTTATTGATGCCCATAGCATACCACAACTCTTCGCCAAAATCAAGAGGAAAAACACATCCGGAATGCAAAGATGTAAACTGTTTATGAATAATAACGGATATTACAGTGTTACACTTGACGCAGGCAACTGTTTCTGATATAATATAAGAAATACCCAATCGGAGGAATTTTTCCGCAATGGACAGCGACGAGGACGATAATCCTACCCACGCTTATGAATATTTCCGGCATATGACCGCTCTGAACTGACAGGGGGAAGTATGCCTTTTTGCGTTGCGCTGTCACGTATAACAGGAGTTACTGAACAAATGAACGACAACATCGTTTCTCTCATTATTATGGCGATCTGCATCATCGGCTCGGCGTACTTTTCGGCTACCGAGACCGCTTTTCTTTCCATGAACAAAACGCGGATGCGGACGTTTGCCGAAAAAGGAGACAAAAGAGCCGCACTTGCGCTGGAGCTGTCCGAAAAATACGACAAGCTGATCTCCACCATCCTCATCGGAAACAACATTGTGAATATTACCCTGTCCTCCCTCTGCACCGTGATGTTTGTCAAGATCCTCGGTGACATGGGTGCGACGGTTTCCACGGCAGTCAGTACCGTTGTCGTGCTGATCTTCGGGGAAATCACCCCGAAAAGCATCGCAAAGGACTTCCCGGAAACCTTCGCAAAATTTTCCGCGCCCTTCATGCGGGTTCTGCTTATCATTCTGACACCCCTGAATTTCCTGTTTTCTGCATGGAAGAAGCTCGTTTCCAAACTGTTTGCCTCCAAAGGTGACGACAAAATGTCCCAGGAAGAGCTGCTCATGTTCGTGGAAGAGGTTCAGCAGGACGGCAGTATCGACACGGATGAAGGCGACCTGATAAAGAATGCCATCGAGTTTACCGAACGCACCGCGGAAGATATCCTGACCCACCGTGTGGATCTCGAAGCAGTTCCGTCCGATGCTACCAAGGAAGACGTTGCAGAGAAGTTCACGGAAACCCGCTTCTCCAGGCTTCTCGTGTTTGAAGAAACCATCGACAAAATCATCGGCGTTATCAATCAGAAGGACTTCTACGTCGGCACCGGCATCACCGTCAAGTCCCTCGCGGAAATCACGACCCAGCCGATTTTCATCCACCGTTCCGAAGAAATCAACGCCCTGCTCAAGCTGCTGCAAAAGGAAAAATCCCACATCGCAGTGGTGCTTGACGACTACGGCGGAACCCTCGGCATCGTCACAATGGAGGACATTCTCGAAGAGCTCGTCGGCGATATCTGGGACGAACACGACGAAGTTGTTGAGGATTTCCGCGAAGTTGACGACGACACCTGCATCGTGGACTGCTCCATCAATTTCACCGACTTCTGCGATCGCTTTGATATCGAATCCGACACCAACAGCGTTTCCCTCGGCGGCTGGATCAACGAGCAGATGGGCAAGATTCCCGAGGAAGGCGACGAATTCGAATACGAAAACCTGTACATCACCATCACCGAAACCGACGGCAAACGCGTGTCGAAGGTCAAGGTTGTCCAGCTTCCCGAAAAAGACGAAGAAGAAGCGGAAGAGGACGACGAATAATGCATACAGAACAGGCTTTGCGCAGTGCATGGCCTGTTTTTGCGTACTCTGTCTATTGACAAAGCCGGACGATGGGCATATAATTACACCAGAATCAGATCGGATTTCACGGAAGGGATGAGAAAATTGACAAAATTACAGAATCATTCAGAGTATCGGCTGACCCGGCATGACGTGCGCTTCTTCCTGTCCATCATGCTGCCGGCGCTGGTTGAACTGCTCCTGTCGCAGGTGTTCCACATGGTCGACACCATCATGCTCGGTCGGATGCCTGACTCCGCAGCAGTGCTGACAGCGGTCGGGATCACGACATCCCCGATCAACCTTGTCGTATGCGTCGTGACGGCGTTCTGCATCGGAACTACCGCAACCGTCGCTGTTTTCACGGGAGCCGGTAAGACGGAACGCGCCGCATGTGCCGCAAGACAGTCCCTGCTTCTCCTGAGCGCCGCCGGCATTGTTCTGACCGTGGTCTGCATGGCATTTGCCGAGCCGATCATACGCTTCGCGGGTGCAAAGGGTGAAACGCTCGCATACGCGGTCGAGTATTATCGACTCATCGCGGCGGGATTTTTCTTCCAGTCCGTGACCATCTCCATCACCGCATCCCTCCGCGGCGTGGGCATTACCAAAGTCCCGATGCTCTACAACCTCGCGGCGGCAGCTGTGAATGTCGGCTTCAACTATGTCCTGATCTACGGCAAGCTCGGATTTCCCGCAATGGGCGTGGCAGGTGCGGCACTGGCAACAACGCTTTCGAAAATCATCGCGTTCATCGCCGCAGTCGTGATCCTCTTTTTCGGAAAGCTCACGATCGGGGTGAAAAAAGGCGACAGCTTCCGGCCGGATATCCCGATTCTCAAACGGATTCTGAAAATCGGCATCACGTCGGGAGTTGAGCGGGTGATTCTGCAATCCGGCGCGGTTCTGAGCACGAAAATCCTCTCCGTCATCCCCACCACGGACTTCGCGGCGTATCAGATTGCATCGAGCGTCGAAGGAATCGCGTGGCAGCCGGGATCCGCATGCTGTACGGCATCGACGACCTGTATGGGACAGGCAATCGGCGAAGGGAAGATCGAAAAAGCCCGTGCCATGACGCGAATGATCTACGCGACGGCTCTCGTGATGAGCGGACTGGTAATGCTTCTGTTCATCTTCGGCGGACATCCGATCGCGTCCGTTTATACCACCGATACAGCAGTCGCAGATGTGGCGTCCACGATTCTCATCTGCTGTGCAATTGCACTCCCGGGAGTCAGTACGCATCAGACTATCGCAGGTGCACTCCGCGGAGCAGGGGATACAAAAACGCCCATGATCGCGTCCCTGTGCAGTCTGTGGATTTTCCGCGTCGCCCTGAGCTGGCTTCTCATCACCGTCCTCGGCTACGGCGTCATTGCCATGCGGATCTGTGTTACCCTCGACCAGCTCGTGCGCGCCGCGATCAATCTCATCCGCTACTGTCAGGGGACATGGGCAGTCCGTCCCGCAATCTCGGCGGAAGAATGATTATCGAAAATTTACGGAAAACTATTGCATTTTCTGTGCAGAATGTATATAATGAACATAACGAAAAAATATTTTGTGCAAGAAAGGTGAAATCATCATGTTACTTTCCACTCAGACAGACCGGGTTTTTGCGACCCTCGGCGTTGACGAAGGACTGAAGCTCTTCCAGCGTGCCGGCTACGAAGCACTGGACTACTCCATGTTCGGCATGACGAATGACGCAAACTTCCTCAACAACTGCGATTTCGAAGCATATGCGAGAGAACTTCGCGAAAAGGCAGAGGCACTGGGGCTGAAATGGAATCAGGCGCACGCTCCGTTCCCGTGCTGGAGAAACGGCGACGACGCGTACAACGCAAAGATCATGCCCAGAGTTGAAAACGCCGTGAAGATCGCCGGTATCCTCGGATGCGACGCGGTTGTTGTTCATCCCATCGCATACACGGTGCAGGGAGATCCGCAGAAGGAATTCAACTTCGCCATGTACCGCCGTCTGGAACCCATCGCGCTCAGATACGGCACGAAAATCGCGCTGGAAAACATGTGGGGACATGACAAGCGCCGCGGATACATCGTTCCCAATGTCTGCTCCCTCGGAAAGGATCTGGCGGAATACTACGACGACCTCGGCAATCCCGACGCGTTCACGGTATGTCTCGACCTCGGACACTGCGGTCTGGTCGGCGAAGAACCCGATGAAGCGATCCATGTGCTCGGCAAAGACCGTCTCCGCGCTCTGCACATCCACGACAACAACTACAAGCAGGACACCCACACCATCCCGTACGACTGCGGATGCAGCATGAACTGGAACAATATCACGCAGGCGCTTGGCGAGATCGACTATCAGGGCGACTTCACCTACGAAGCGGACAACTTCCTCGCACGGTTCGATGCGTCCAATATCGAAATCGGCGTGAACCACATGGTTGCCATCGCGCGCATGCTCATGGAAAAGATCGACGCGGCACGTCCTCAGAAATAAACCCGCATAAATAACAGAACACCGTCCGATGGAATTTCATCCGTCAGGCGGTGTTTTTTGCGGTTTCAGAATTCGATGTCAATCCAGACCGGGAAATGGTCGGAGAGCGGCAGGTAGGAGTCGGCGATGTAACGGTCAAAGCGTTTCACGAATCCGTCCGGGATATTGCGCACCATGATGTGGTCGATGGAATTTTTGAATCCCTTCGGGGTGTACGGCGAGAATCCGTTGTCACCGCAGGGATGCCATCCGTTGGTCTCTTCCGCGTAGTCGGCGGCGATGTCGTGCGCGTGGAGGAATCCGGCATCGAAGGCATACCGCACAGCCTGCGAATCGTAATCCGCGTTGAAGTCACCGACGATGACTGCCGGACAGTTGTATTTCGTCTGGAATTCCCCGATTTTCGCGATTACCAGTCCGATCTGATATGCCCGCGCTTCATCGGAGCCGTACTGATAATGACCGGAGTTCGGATTGGAGCTCTTCCACCACAGATGCGTGGAGGTAAAGAGGAACAGCTTGCCGTCGTCCTTTGTGCGGAATACAGCGATCGTGAAGGATTTCGTGCGGCCGTTGTTGAAGCATCCTTCAAATCCGGGGCATTCGTCCGGGTAGAGCGCGTGATACGAATCCACCAGCTCCAGCTTGTCCGCGCGGTAGAGAACCGGCGTGTCGCGACCCCAGAGAAGGGCGTACGGGAGCTCCCGCTTCTGCAGATTTCCCATCAGCTCGTCGATCATCAGGGGCGACACCTCCTGCATACCCACGACGTCCGGGGCGGTAATGCCGTAAACTTCAGCGAATCCGGCTTCCCGTGCGGCGGCGGAACAGTCCATGCCCATCTCGATCCACTTCGGACGATTGGAGTCCACCTTCCATTGGTTGTTGCTCATCAGTCTCAGCTTGCTCATGATGCACCTCCTGTGCGTTTTTTTCAGTATAGCACATTTTTTCCGATTTTGCAACGCTGAGTTTTGATCGACGGCAGAATCTTCCGGAAGAAATTTTAACAAAACGCAAACAAAACCGAATCAAAACAGCAACGCCGCGGCAGTATAATGGGTGAAAAACAACAGAAAGAGCAGGCTTATGGACGAAAAAGAATTCTGGCGTGCGGTGCGGGACGTCGTCCGGTCCGAGGAATACCGGAAAATGCGGAGCTACCGGCATCACATCAAGGGCAGTGTGTACGATCACTCCATCAAGACCGCGTGGCTGTGCTGGCAGCATCACCGCAGGTTCGGGACAAAGATCGACCTCGATTCCTTCGTGAGAGGGGCGCTCCTGCACGACTATTACCTCTACGACTGGCACGATTTTCCGCACCGCCGCCACCGACTGAGCCACGGCTTCACGCATCCCGCACGTGCGCTGCAAAATGCGTCTGAGAAATATCCGGACCTGACGCCGATGGAGCGGGACATGATTCTGCGGCACATGTTTCCCCTGACTCCGATTCCGCCGAGGACAAAAGCGGGCTGGCTCCTGTGCTTCTATGACAAAATTGCCGCTGTCAGCGATTATTTCGGCGAAAATCACTGGAAAACACCGCCGAAACGGAAGAAAATCCGCATTACACGCCGGCGGGCGCACTAATCTTCATATCTTTCCGTGTTCCACAGCTCACGTCTGCCGGCAGTTTTCCGCAGGGCATCGAAGTGAGCTTTTTCGTCGTCCCCGGCGTTCGGGTAAATCAGAAGCGAGAGGATGCATTCCGCACTGTCAAGCAGTTCCGTGAAGTAGGCGTGTATGCCTTCGTTCTGCGTCTCACCCGGCATGGCGTGATAAATCAGCGCGGGACGTGTCTGGCAGATCTCCGGCATGCCGTCCGCGAGTTCACGGATCCGCTCGAATCTGCCCATGCCGCGGTAGAGATAACACAGCATCTACGTGGTCTGATTCCGCAGTTTCGGATCCGTGCAGTGTGCGGCGATGGTTTCCTCCAGATCAACCGTGCGTCCAAGGTAGTCAAGCTCCGTGAATTCCGGATATGCCGCGCCCATGCTGTACGTCTCCGCCAGTGCCGCCATCAGCCGGAACGATCGCGGGTGCTTTTCCAGTGCCGTTTCAAGCAGTCTGACGCGGCGGCGGTATTCGTCGTGATCCTGAGACGAGAGCTGTGCGGCGTCCCGGAGAATTCCGTCGATCTCCCGCTCTGTGAAACAGCCGTTGTCCGTCAGAAGAGTGTCGCATGTGACGTGCAGGGCATCCGCAAGACGCGCAATGACCGTCACATCCGGGAGGGATTCGTTCCGCTCCCACTTGGAGACCGCCTGATAGGACACCGCAACCTCAGCCGCCAGTTTTTCCTGCGTCAGTTCGTTTTTCAGCCGGTAATGCCGGATTTTTTCACCGATTGTCATGCTGTAATCCTCCTTGATTGGTGTGAATACAGTATAGCACAAAAATTCCGGCAGGGCAATAACGCCGTCGGACAGGGATTTTTCCACCATGGGTTGAGTCAAATCGGATCCGGCTTCTTGACGCGCGCGCGAACGCATGTTATAATGTAGAAAAACTAAGATGCGGAAAACAGCGGAGGCATGCGATGGCAAAGGTAATTCTGATCTGCGGAAAAATTTGCAGCGGCAAAACGACATACGCCCATCTCCTGCGTCAGCGGTACGGCGGGGCTCTTTTGTCCGTGGATGAAATCATGCTGGCAATGTTCGGTCAGCACTGCGGAGAACGGCACGACGAATACGCCGCGAACACACAGCGGTATCTTTTCGCGAAATCCGCCGAGCTGGCTGAAACCGGAATCGACGTAATCCTCGACTGGGGATTCTGGACGAAGGCAGGGAGGGATGCGGCACGTGCGTTTTACCGGGAGCGGAACATTCCCTGCGAATTCCACGCGATCGATATCCCGGACGAAGCATGGTACGAACGGCTGGAAAAACGGAACGCTGAGGTTCTGCTTGATCCGACGCTTGCATACTACGTGGACGAAAACCTCGCCGCCAAGTTCGGGAGCCGGTTCGAGATGCCGGACGACGGTGAGATCGACGTCTGGGTGCGCGGATGACCGAATAACGGAGAGCTCCTCGGGATGCACAGTCCCGGGCGGGCTTTTTTTCTGTTTTATGGATGTTATGCTGAATTTGTATTTTACCTATTGACATGGTAGGTAAAACATGTTATAATACAGATACCAACCAAGATGGTGGGTAAATCAAGAAACACCGGAGAGGAGAATCACATGATCTATCTCGACAACGCGGCAACCACAAAAATGAGCAGACGCGCCATTGACGCTATGCTTCCTTATATGAACGAAATTTACGGAAATCCCTCCAGTCTGCATACCGCCGGTCAGCTGGCGAAAGAAGCACTGGAAAACGCACGTGCACGGATTGCGAAGGTACTCGGATGCGACGCACGGGAGATCACCTTCACCTCCGGCGGCAGTGAGGCGGACAATCAGGCAATTGTTTCCGCGGCACGTCTGGGCGAAAAGAAGGGAAAGCGGCACATCATCTCCACGGCATTCGAGCATCACGCCGTACTCCACACACTGGACAAGCTGGCGAAGGAGGGCTTTGAAATTACACTGCTGGATGTACACGAAAACGGTCTGGTCACACCGGACGAAGTCGCAGACGCCATCCGTGAGGACACCGCACTTGTGACCGTGATGTATGCCAACAACGAAATCGGCACAATTCAGCCCATCGCGGAAATCGGAAAAATCTGCCGTGAGCGGGGCGTACTCTTCCACACCGACGCGGTTCAGGCAGCCGGACACCTTGCCATCGACGTAAAAGCGCAGAATATCGACATGCTGTCCCTGTCCGCACACAAATTCCACGGTCCCAAGGGCGTCGGCGTGCTGTATGCGAAAAAGGGAATCCGGCTGACCAATGTCATCGAAGGCGGCGCACAGGAGAGAGGGAAGCGCGGCGGCACCGAAAACATCCCCGGAATCATGGGAGCGGCGGCGGCACTCGAAGAAGCAGCGGAGCATCTTGACGAAAACGCAGCGAAAATGACCGCACTCCGCGACCGCCTGATCGAAGGACTCAGCGAAATCCCGCATTCCATCCTCAACGGTGACCGGGTATCGAGACTGCCGAACAATGTCAGCTTCTGCTTTGAAGGAATCGAGGGCGAATCGCTCCTGCTTCTCCTTGACGACAAAGGCATCAGCGCGTCGTCCGGGTCCGCGTGCACATCCGGTTCACTCGATCCGAGCCACGTGCTCCTCGCAATCGGCAGAGTGCATGAAATCGCCCACGGCTCGCTCCGGCTGACGCTGTCGGATGAAACCACCGTTGACGAAATCGAAGAAACCATCACCTCCGTGAAGGACGTCGTCGCGTATCTGAGAAGCATCTCTCCCGTATGGCGCGACCTGACGGAAGGAAAACCGGACGTCGTGATCCTCTGAGACGGCACGGATGACGGAAAAATCATATAATTACAGAACAGGAGAAAAATTATGGCATTATACAGCGAAAAGGTAATGGATCATTTCCGCAATCCCCGCAACGTGGGTGTGATTGAGAACGCGGACGGCGTCGGTCAGGTCGGCAACGCAAAATGCGGCGATATCATGAAAATCTATCTGAAAATCGAAAACGACATCGTTGAGGACGTGAAGTTTGAAACCTTCGGATGCGGCAGTGCGATTGCGTCCAGCTCCATGGCGACCGAGCTCATCAAGGGCAAACCCGTCTCCGATGCAATGGAGCTGACCAACAAAGCCGTTGCCGAGGCCCTGGACGGACTGCCGGCGCACAAGCTGCACTGCTCCGTTCTCGCGGAAGAGGCAATCCGCAAGGCGCTCAAGGACTACTTCGACAGAAACGGCATTCCCTATGATCCCGCACTCTTCCCGGATGAGGAGGAAGAAGAGGAAGCGTACGACGAGGATTGATTTATTCTCTGGTTTGTGCTATACTGGCAGCATCCTGATTCTATATCTCAATACAGTACGGAGGTTGATCGGATGAAAGGGATTAGGAGCTGTCTGCTGATAATTTTTATAGCGGCATTTATTAACGCCTGTGCTCTGCGTGAAGTACAGGATACAGGATCTGCATCTGCCAATCAGCTGTTTCTGAGTGAAAGTATAGCAGAATCCGCTGACACGCTCGAAGATGACCACACCAATACAGCTGCGGTCGTTGAACCGGATCCGTCACAGACAGAATCCATTCATGGAATTGAAATCGTTGAATATGTAAATCCATACAGAGTTTCGGAGTATTATGATCTTACAGAGGATCAGCAGGCTGCATTTTCACTACTCTGTGAGGCATTGAATGATATTATAAAAAACGGTCCTGTTCCCAATAAGAGTTATTCACTGCCTGAAGGTATCACGTGGTTTGACTACAAATTGGCGTTGAACTTATTGAAAGCTAACTATCCAGTAATGGAGAACTTTATATCAAATATCATCTATGAGGACAGGATTGATGAAGTCAGCGGCATCAAGTATTGTGAAGGTTTTTATCTTTACGGATATGATGTGGAGTTTCTGGAGCATGAATATTTGAGATTCTGTGAGATAAGCCGTAAAGCCGATGAAATACTGGCAGCACTTGTACACGACGGGACGGAATATGGAAAAGCATACTCAATTGCCAAGTGGATGGTAGATC
>JAFTPW010000317.1:0-4566 GCA_017463075.1 Clostridia bacterium | reverse complement strand
TACCCCCGTAACTTTTTCGTAGTATCTTGACTTTACACCCAAAAAGCGATATAATATAAAGTAGTATGTTTTTCATATCCCACCGCAAGGACGATATCGGCGACATATCACATCAAAATTCCATATAAAGGCGCCCCGGAAAACCGACGGTGCCCAACACGCAAACGCGAAAAAGGAAAAAGGAAAAAAACCAATGCAGAAAAAAATCACCACAGACAAAAGGGGGTGCGGGATGACTACCACCATTATCACAGCAGTAATCACCGGTATCGTTTGCCTCGTAGCAGGCGGCGTCGTCGGTTATATGCATCGCAAGAAGACCGCTGAAGCTGAAATCGGCTCCGCGGAAGCGCAGGCACGTAAGATCCTCGAAGACGGCATCAAGTCTGCCGAAACCAAGAAAAAAGAAGCAATGCTCGAAGCAAAAGAAGAAATTCTTCAGACGAAAAACGCTTTTGAGCTCGAACTGAATGAAAGACGCAGTGAACTGACCCGTCAGGAACGCCGCGTTGCCTCCAAGGAAGACATCCTCGACCGCAAAACCGAAGCTCTTGAAAAGAAGGACGAATCCCTCACCAAGAAGCTCAAGGAAACCACCGAGCTCAACGAACAGATCGCAAAGCTCAAGGACGAACAGTACGAAACCCTCCAGAAGGTTGCCGGCATGACCGCGGAAGAAGCCGTGAGCAAGCTCGTCAGCCAGCTCGAATCCGAAATCAAGCACGAACAGGCGCAGAAGATCACCGAACTCGAAGCGCAGTTCAAGGACGTCGCTGACGATAAGGCTCGCGAAATCATCGCTCTTGCCGTTCAGAGATGCGCCGCAGACCACGTCTCCGAAATCACCGTCTCCGTCGTTACCCTCCCCAGCGAGGAAATGAAGGGACGCATCATCGGTCGTGAAGGCCGCAACATCCGCACCATCGAAACCCTCACCGGCGTTGACCTCATCATCGACGATACGCCCGAAACCATCGCAGTCTCCTGCTTCGATCCCGTTCGCCGCGAGGTTGCCCGTCTCGCTCTCGAAAAGCTCATCTCCGACGGACGCATCCATCCCGCGAGAATCGAAGAAATGGTCGAAAAAGCCCGCCGCGAAGTCGAAGCTGCCATCAAGCAGGCAGGTGAACGAGCTACCTTCGATACCGGTATCCACGGAATCAATCCCGAACTCGTCAAGCTCCTCGGCCGACTCAAGTTCCGTACCTCCATGGGTCAGAACGTCCTCGCTCACTCCGTTGAAGTTGCCCTCCTCGCAGGTGCCCTCGCGGACGAGCTCGGTGTTGACAGCACCGTTGCAAAGCGTGCCGGCCTTCTCCATGACATCGGTAAGGCTCTCACGCAGGAAGTCGAAGGCTCCCATGTACAGCTCGGCGTCGAAATCGCGAAGAAGTACAAGGAATCCAAAGAAATCATCAATTCCATCGAAGCTCACCACGGCGACGTGGAAGCGCAGTCCATTACGGCTCTCATCGTTCAGGCTGCCGATGCCATCTCCGCAGCTCGTCCCGGTGCAAGACGCGAAAATCTTGAAAACTACATCAAGCGCCTCACCAAGCTGGAAGAAATCGCAAACGGCTTTGACGGCGTAGAAAAGTCCTTCGCAATTCAGGCAGGCCGCGAAATCCGCATCATGGTAAAACCGGATGTAGTAAACGACGACCTGATGACCATCATGGCCCGCGATATTGCCAAGAAGATCGAAAACGACATGGACGGATACCCCGGACAGATCAAGGTCCACATCATTCGCGAAAGCCGCGCAATCGACTACGCGAAGTAAATCCGAAAACAACAAGGCATCGTTCCGGCGGTGCCTTTATTGTTATAGAGAAGAGATCATAGTTATGGAATCGAGGTGAAGCGTCATGAATGCTCAGTTAACGGTATATATCGGGAAGAAGATCAACCATTTTCTGGAGGAATTCAAAGAATATTCGCCCGAGGTGCAGGAGTTTGACATGGAAGCGGATTCGCGGGATGTGATTATCCGATCTCCCGCATGCCCGGAGTCCGATGAAGAAGCCGTTTACGTGGAGTTCGGCGAGGAATTCAACGTCTACTACCACGGCACCGCACGGTATTTCTCCCCCGAGGATTACTGGTACGACATGCTCGTGGAATACGTGCACGAACTCCTTGACGGAAAAACCGAATAAACCGGCAAAAAACACCGTGAAATCCTTTTGGGAAATCACGGTGTTTTGTTATTTGTTTATTGCTGAACTCAGGGAGTACTATCCCGCAATCATCTGTAATTCATCCAGACGAGCATGTCGGTTTCGCCGCGGTTTGCGAATGCATGATACGGGATCATCTTCACAACGGCGGGAACGTAGTTTTCCTCGAGAGGCGTGTACAGGCTGTCGGTGTCGACGTCAACGCGTCTGAAGCCGTCGAGGGTGAGCACCTTCAGACCGCACTTGTCACAGGTTTCCGCCTTCGCCTGAGCAACGGTACCGCGGTCAATGTACAGGGTGTGTACGTCGCCGTCGTTGTCGCAGCCTTCCGCGCAGTAAACAACGGGACCGCGGCGGACAGCGCACTTGCCGAGATTCTTCACAATCTTCACGGAGCCTGCAATCAGCTCAGTCTTCATTTCGAACTCGACGGTGATCTCGCCCGCGTCAAACTTCGCGTAGCCGTTGACCATGACGTGAGGCTTGTCGGTCTTGAAGTTGCGGCACCAGCCGGGGATTCTCACGTAAACGGGGGCATTGGAGGTGATCTTCACCGTGCCGTCGTTCGGGTAATCGGTTTCCACAGTGACCTTCACGCCGTCCTTTTCGAAGACAGAGGAGCCGAACTGGTTCACATAAACCGCACCGGACTCGTCGTCGTACGCGTAGAAGTAATTGCCCATGGAGGAGAGAACGCGGTTGATGTTCGGCGGGCAGCAGGAGCATCCGAAGACCTTGACTCTCTGCGTGATCGGCCAGTGCTCGCGGTGCTTGGTTGCAGTGATGCGGGTGCGTTCGACGAGGTTGATCTCCAGCGGATTTTCGTAGAAGAATTCCTCACCGGACAGGGACAGACCGGACAGCGCGCCGTTGTACATTTCCAGCTCGACGACGTCGTGGTACTTGGACGGATGCTCGGGGTCGATGCGGAACATGCGGTTGCCGAAGAACATCATGCCGATGGAGGCGCAAGTTTCGGTGTACGCATGTGCGTTGGGCAGGTCGTAGGGAATCGTGAACGCTTCGCCGATGTTCGTGGAGCCGATACCGCCGGTGACGTACATCTTGCGGAGCGCGATATCGTCGAAGAGGTCACGGCATGCGGCAAGGAGAGCTTCGTCGTGCTTTTCGCCTGCGAGATCCGCCATACCGGAGTAGAGATAGGTTGCACGCACGGAGTGACCGAACGCTTCATGCTGATCGCGGATGGGAGCATGGCTCTGCGCGTAGTGAGCGGCTTCGAAAATCTGCGCTTCGTTGTTGTCGGGCTGACCGCGGTTTTCAAGGAAGAATTCGCACAGATCGAGGTACTTCTTCTTGCCGGTGGTCTGGTACATGCGGTACAGCGCGAGCTCGATTTCCTCGTGACCGGGCGTGGTAAAGTTCGCGGACTTTTCTTCAACAAATACCTGCCAGATATAGTCAGCGTACTTTTCCATGAGCTTGAGCATTCTGTCACGGCCGGTTGCTTCATAGTACGCACATGCGGCTTCCATGAGGTGACCTGCGCAGTAGAGCTCATGCCAGTCACGGGTCTTGAAGCGGTTTTCGGGCTGTACAACGGTGAAGAAGATATTGAAGTAGCCGTCCTCGCCCTGATTCTTTTCGATCTGATCGATGATCCACTCCGCCTTTTCGGTGAGGTCGGGGCGGTCATTGGACTTGAGGATATAAGCGGCGCCTTCCAGCCACTTTGCGACGTCGGAGTCCCAGAAGAAGTGAGGCTGCTGAGGATCGCCTTCCTTCCAGTCGCACTTGAACGCCTTGATGCGTCCGGTTTCGTCGAAGCGGTTATAGACGGCGTCGATGGTAACGTCACGGTTGAGATCTTCCTTCATCTTCCAGAAGCCGGAAGTGAGGGTGACATTGCGGTAGTCGGAAATAAACATGGGATGTCTGACCTCCTTGTATTTCGTTGGGGTTAAAGTTTCAGTTTGATGGGTTTACTTCACTTCGTAGAAATGCAGCGTGAAGCTGTCGCCGGTGCTGCGAGGGTATTTCGACAGGTTCAGACCGGCATTCATCAGGAACGCGCCGGAGTAAACCTGTTCCGTACCGTCGAGGCGGTAGGTCTTTTCGGGATCGAGACCCTTGAAGCGGACGATGTACTTCATGCAGTGGTAGTAGCGCAGAGTCACGCTCGTGAACAGCATTTCGCTCTTGTCGGGTGCGACGAATTCCCATGCACTGCGGTAGTGGTTTTCCCACGGGCAGATCACGCGGTACAAGTCACCGTAGTGGATGAGGTCGTAGGTCTTGTGGTATTCCTTCACCTGTTCCTTGACGAGTTCAACGTCCTTTTCGGTCAGGCGGTTCGGGTCAAGCTCGTAGCCGAAGGTGCCCCACATTGCGACGTTGCCCTTGGTTGCAAAACCGGTGCGGCGGC
>JAFTPW010000316.1:0-6084 GCA_017463075.1 Clostridia bacterium | reverse complement strand
GGGCAACTCAATGCCATTTGAACTTGATGATATCAACTACGAAAGCGGCGTGAATATAAAAGTAATCGGCGTCGGCGGCGGCGGCAACAATGCGGTCAACCGCATGGCTTCCAGCATTAAGGGTGTGGAATTCATTGCAATCAACACCGACCAGCAGGCTCTGGCAAAATCCAACGCAACCATGAAGATCGGTATCGGTGACAAGATTACCAAGGGTCACGGTGCCGGATCCAACCCCGATGTCGGCGCGAAGGCTGCTGAAGAAAGCGAAGAAGACGTACGTCTCTCCCTCGAAGGTGCAGACATGGTATTCGTTACCGCAGGTATGGGCGGCGGTACCGGTACTGGTGCGGCTCCCGTTGTTGCAAGAATCGCACGCGAAATGGGTATCCTCACCGTAGGTATCGTAACCAAGCCTTTCGCATTTGAAGGCAAGAAGAGAATGGATCAGGCAGAAGCAGGTATCGAAAAGCTCAAGGAATACGTTGACTCCCTGATTATCAGTCCCAACGAAAGACTCAAGAACGCGGGCGAAAAGATCACTTTCCTCAACGCGTTTGAAGTTGCTGATAACGTTCTTCTCCACGGTGTACAGTCCATCACCGAGCTGATTAACATTCCTCAGTACATCAACCTCGACTTTGCTGACGTTACCGCTGTTATGCAGGATGCAGGTTACGCTCACATGGGCGTCGGCGTTGCTTCCGGCAAGGACAAGGCTACCGAAGCGGCAAAGGCAGCAATCTCCAGCCCCCTGCTCGAAACCACCATCACCGGTGCAAAGGGCGTTCTCATCAGCATCACTGCGTCTCCCGACATCGCTCTGGAAGACATCGATACCGCAGCTACCCTCGTAAGCCAGGAAGCAGCGGAAGATGCAACCGTAATCTTCGGTGCGGCTCTCGACGAAACTCTCGAAGACACCATGAAGGTTACCATCATCGCTACCGGCTTTGAAAACAAGAACGAGCTTGACTCCACCTTCCAGAAGAAGCCCGAACTCAAGCCCTTCGCAGCCGGCAGAATCCAGAACGGCGTAAAGCAGACCGTCAAGATCGACAGCGCTGCTCCCGTGAAGAAGGCTGACCCCAAGAAGGAAGAAATCGAAGAAAAGCTGGCGGAAAATGATGAAGACTCCACCATCTCCGACGACGATTTCAACGAAATTCTTGCAATCCTGAACAAGGGCAAGAACCAGGGCGGCGGCTACAACAACGGCAGAAGATTCTGATTCAATTGAAAAATGATTCCCTCGATTTTCACCGATCGGGGGATTTCGTTTTTGTGGATGTGTTCGTCAGAAGGAAGCCGCGCGGTTTTCCGTCCGGTATATGATATGTGGAAAGGAATGAAGTTATGCCAAAAGATTTATCCTGTCTGCGGTGCGGAAGTAGAATGAACTACGTCCGGCGCGCGCGGATTCAGCTGGGACAGACCGGGTGGATTCTCGGGGATCTGCCGAATCTGATTGCCGGATCCATGGAGCTGGATATTTTCAGCTGTACGGGATGCGGTAAGGTGGAGTTTTTTCAAGTGACGGACGACGCAGATTTCGAGGAGGAAGACCGCATCGCGCAGATCAAATGCCCGGATTGCGGCAGGATGCACGATATGGATGACCCGAAATGCCCGTTCTGCGGATACAAATGTATGGACTACTGAAAGGAACAGAACTATGCTCAGAAAAATTCAGCTTCCTACGTTTCCCGAACCTTTGTCGGCGGTATGTCTCGGCACGGCACGGTTCGGCGGGGACTACGATGAGGCTCGCTCCTTTGCGCTGATGGATCAGTACTACGCGATGGGCGGACGGTTCTTCGATACGGCGAATGTCTACGGACGCTGGTCGGGCAGGACGATGAACGAATCGGAGCTGACCATCGGCAGGTGGATGCGGGAGAGACAGATCACCGACGTTGTTGTCACCTCAAAATGCGTGCACTATATGCCGGACAGGCCGAACGTCAGCCGCGTGAACCGGGAATGTGCGATGCGTGATCTCGACGAAAGCCGCCGCAGTCTCGGCATGGATGTAATCCCGATTTACCTCACGCACCGCGACAACCGCGACGTGGATATCCGCGTGATCGTCGATTTCATGGCGGAGATGGTGCAGAAGGGCATGGTGACGCGGTTCGGCTTCTCCAACTACGCGGCGGACAGAGTTGCGGCGGCGATTGACTACATGGGAGACGACTGGCGTGAGATGTTTGTCGGTGTGTCGAACGAATGGAGCCTGCATCTGGAGACGAAGGTCATGGAGCACGGCGGTCACATCGACGGAAACGACGGACTTGTGATGACGGACACCGCACTGTGGAACCTGCACCGCGAACGTCGGATTCCGCTGATCCCGTTTTCTGCGGCGGCACACGGATTTTATGCAAAAGTGAAGCATGCGGATGAGCTGTCAAAGGCGGAACAGCGTGTGTATGTCGGTCTGACAGAGGAATCGGTGAACAACGGCATTTCCGTCAACTCGCTGTCCGTGGCGTACCTGCTGGATGCGGGAATTCCGTGTATTCCGGTCATGGCTGTCAGCAGTGAACAGCAGCTCCGGGAATTCGAGGAGATTGCATGGTTCAAGGGAGACCTGAACTGGCTCGGCTCGTTTGAGCGATAAATGAAAATCACCCATGGAGGGCGGTTCTGCCTTCACGGGTGATTCTTTGTTTTATGGGGTGTTATGCGTGCAGATTGCCGTGGTAGCCGCGGGACTTGTCCTTTTCCGCCCAGCTGCGGTTGAACGCGAGGATTTTGATCCCTTTGTCCACGGTTGCGCGGTAGATTTTCTCCATGTCGTTCAGCTCCGGCTGGGACATGTTGATTCCCGTCAGACCGGGCAGGGACGTGAGCGTTTCGATGTAGTGGTCGCCCCGTCCGCAGAAATGCACCGCACCGCCGCCGAAGCGTTTCAGGAGTTCACCGTCATAGGGCGCGGCAAATTCTTCATACAATGCGGGTGAGAGATTCATCGCACTGTCGTCGCGGAGGAGAATGACGCCTTTATGCCGGATGTGCGCCCAGTGTACGTTGATGCCCGGTTTGATCGGGAAGATCGAATACCACTTCATCATGAATGCGGTGTAGGTGTCCGTCAGCAGGGTCATCATCGCGTGCACCAGCTCCGGCTCCTCGTAGAGGGCATAGAAGAAATCGCATCCCCACAGCAGTTCGCAGATGTCAAGCGGTCCCTGCGTATCGGGATGATAAACGGCGACGTATTTCTGAATCTTCGGATAGCGGCTGAACACATCGGCGCAGTATTCACCGAATTCGAATACGTTCCGGCCGAGTCCGCCGGTCAGGGAGGGCATGCCGGTTTCCGTGAGTGCGCGGATTTTTTCGGTATCGTTCAGGGGACGCGTGGTCGGCAGGGTGTTCATCTCCCGCGGCATCACAAAAACTTCCGCACCGAAGAGGGACGAGAGAATCCCGGTGCCGTAGTTTGCGCGGACGCAGAGGTTCTGGTTCCGGCTGTTCAGCGCGTTCGACACTCCCTGAAGCTGGGCGACGAGCATGGCTTCGTAATCGGCAACCGCATCGTTGATGTTCACGGACGGCAGGGCAACTTCCGGCGCGGAAACGACTCTGCGGCAGGGCGAGAAAATCTCTCCGGTGAAGCGGTCGTTAAGAAAATCCTCCCACTGGCGCGCGAAATCGTCCTCGGCATCGGGATCAATGCGCCGCTCAATGTCGTCGAGGAGAGCAAGCGTCCGGGATGAAAGTCGTGGCATGGCTGGCTCATTTCGTTAAGCATAAGACCACATGGGATACCGATGGCCTTGTGTGTCATTTATTCAAAATCCTTGCATGCGATCAGGTTGGTTCCGTTTTCGATGAAGTCGGCGCAGATGATGTCACCGGTCTTCACGGGAGCGTCAACCTTCATGGCGCGGATGAGCTTCATGGCGTCGAACATGGTTTCCTTCGGGATCGGCTTGTCAACGCGTACGGGGCACATCTGCTTGACGCCGTTCCGCATCACGGAAACCGTGGAGGTCAGGGTGCGGACGGGATGGGTGATTTCGCTTTCCGCGTACTTCTTGCCGCGCGCACAGGTATTGCCGGTGACGGAGAGGACGTTGTTGTTTTCGTCCAGCTCAACGATCATGGGACAGCCTGCCGGGCATACTACACAGGTAAGTTCCTTAGTCATTTTCAGCACCTCATCTTTCTTCCAGATATACGGTTACGGACTTGTCGTCGGACTTGAGCAGTTCGCACAGAGCGTCAGCCGGGATTTCCATGGATTCCATTTCACCGGGAGCCACAGCGGACTTCGCGCGCTTTGCGATCACGGTGCCGCTTTCGGTCTCGATGCGGAGCTGAACCTTCTTGTACACGTTGGCAACGCGGAAGAAGATGCGCACGGGAGCGTCGGGTTCAGCGGACAGATCGATTCTTTCGGGAACGGTATAGCGCACGCCGTAGCCGGTCTTGACTTCGAAGGATTTCGCCACGGGAGCGGTCTGACCCATGATCTTTGCAGCAGCCGCACGTCCCGCAATGTCCGCTTCCTCGGATACGAAGTCAACGAGGTCGTGAACGTGGAGGACGTTGCCGCAGGAGTAGATGCCGTCGACGTCGGTTTCGCGGTACTGGTTGACAGCCGCTCCGCTGGTCATGCGGTCAATGGTAACGCCGGCACCGCGGGTTACTTCGTTTTCGGGAATCAGACCGACGGAGAGCAGGAGTGTGTCGCATTCGATGGTCTGCTCGGTGCCGGGAATGGGCTTGCGTCCGTTTGCTTCGTCAACCTGAGCGATGGTGACGGCTTCCACGCGCTCCTTGCCCTTGATGTCAACAACGGTGTGGGACAGCTTGAGCGGAATGCCGAAGTCGTCGAGACACTGCACGATGTTTCTTGCAAGACCGCCGGAGTAGGGCATCAGTTCGCATACGCATTCAACCTTTGCGCCTTCGAGCGTCATGCGGCGTGCCATAATCAGACCGATGTCGCCGGAACCGAGGATGACAACCTTGTGACCGGGCATGAAGCCTTCGATGTTCACATAACGCTGTGCGCATCCTGCGGTGTAGATACCTGCCGGACGGGAGCCGGGGATATTGAGCGCGCCGCGGGTACGTTCACGGCATCCCATTGCGAGGATGACGGCGTCCGCGGAAACGGTGGTGTAGCCGAGCTCGGGAGAAACGAAGGTGACCTTCTTGTCGTCGGTGAGGGAGAGAACCATGGCGTTGACCATGATTTCCACACCGCGTTCCTCAGCCATCTTCACGTATCTGCCGGCGTATTCGGGACCGGACAGTTCTTCGCCGAAGCGGTGGAGACCGAAGCCTGCGTGGATGCACTGATTGAGAATGCCGCCGGGTTCGGTGTCACGTTCGAGAACGAGAAGATCGGACGGTGCGAGACATGCGTCAACTGCCGCACAGGCTGCCGCAAGACCGGCAGGACCGCCGCCGATGACGATTAACTTTTTATGCATTGTTGCTTCCATTTTCAGTACCTCCTCATTCTGTCCGATTCGAGACCAGCCACGAGCCGCCGCCGCACTTGGTAACGGTGGTCAGGGACTTGCCGCTGTGCTGTGCGATCAGAGCCGCAACTCTGGGAGAGCAGAAACCGCCCTGACAGCGTCCCATGCCGGCACGGAGTCTCTTCTTGAGCATATCGACGGTGTTCGCGGGAATGGGAGCATTGATGGCGTCGATGATGTAGCCTTCGGTATCGGTTTCGCAGCGGCAGATGATCTTGCCGTAAGAGGAGTCAGCCCTGCATGCGGCTGCGCGTTCCTCGTCGGTCATCTGATTGAACTGCTTGTGGTTGCCGTCCGCGCGTCTGGTGGGAATGTAGTTGTCCTTTTCGGTCAGCTCAAGACCCGCATCCTGAAGCAGGGAAACGAGATATTCGGCAACTGCGGGAGAAGCCGCAAATCCGGGAGATTCCACGCCGACTGCATGAACAACGCCGGGAACCTGTTCGGAATTCTTGAGATAGAAGTCGTAGATGTTGGGAGTCGGACGTACGCCGGAGAAGGAGGTGATGGCGTTTCTCGTGTTCACGCTGGGCATGAGACGGAGCGCGCCGGTGGTGATTTCTTCCAGACCTTCCGCAGT
>JAFTPW010000031.1:0-4200 GCA_017463075.1 Clostridia bacterium | reverse complement strand
TTGGGATCCTCGGGGTTGTAGTTCACGCCTTCCTTGACCTTGAAAATCTGGATCGGGAAGATGGGAGTTTCACCGTTTCCGAGCCCTGCGTCAGTGGCTTCAAGGATGGACTTCATGACGAGCCGTCCTTCGGGCGTGGTGTCGGTGCCGTAGTTGAGAGAAGAGAACGGAATCTGCGCGCCGGCTCTGGAATGCATGGTGTTGAGGTTGTGGATCAGAGCCTCCATCGCCTGATAGGTGCTGCGCTCGATTTCGCGCTGGGTGTACTTCATGATGACCGCCGCGTCGTGCTCGGGATGGGGTACGGTTTCGGCGAGAATGCCTTCGAGAACGGTCTTCACCTTTTCGGCGTTTCCGATGCGGATTTCAGCCGTTTCTTCCACGCGGGAAGCGATCGTTTCGGCGAGCCTGTCAAAGTCCGTGCCGTCATCCAGAAGCCCCGAGAAGTCGAGAATCTTCGCAACGTTGCGCTTGAAGTGACGCTTGTAGGTCTTCTCAACGCCCTTTGCCATCGCGTAGTCGAACATCGGGACGGACTGTCCGCCGTGCTGGTCGTTCTGGTTGGACTGGATCGCGATGCAGCAGAGTGCCGCGTAGGTCATGATATCGTTGGGTTCTCTCACGTGGCCGTGGCCGGTGGAAAATCCGTTTTCAAAGAGCGTGCACAGGTCGATCTGACAGCAGGTGGTGGTCAGGGTCAGGAAATCGAGGTCGTGGATGTGGATATCGCCTTCCCTGTGTGCCCGGTAGTGTGCGGGATCGAGGACGAAGAGCTCGTAGAACTTCTTTGCGCCTTCGGAGCCGTACTTGAGCATGGTGCCCATCGCGGTGTCGCCGTCAATGTTCGCGTTCTCACGCTTGATATCGTTGTCGATCGCGCTCTGGAAGGTGAGATCCTCGTAGGTCTTCATCAGGCCGGTGCTCATTTCGCGGATGCGGTTTCTCTCTGCCCGGTAGAGGATGTATTCCTTCGCCGTGCGGACGTGACCGTGGCTGATGAGGACGCTCTCGCACATGTCCTGAATGTTCTCGACGTTCGGAAGATCGCCGGATGCTCTGGCTTCTTCTTCCAGCTGTTCGGAAACTTCGCACGCGAGTGTCATCGCCTCGTCATAGTCACTGCCGCCAACTGCCTGCGCCGCCTTGAAGATGGCATTGGCAATTTTTTCAATATTGAACGGCACTTCCCGTCCGTCGCGCTTAACGATCTTGGTT
Organism: Clostridia bacterium; assembly: GCA_017463075.1. Taxonomy (GTDB): domain Bacteria; phylum Bacillota; class Clostridia; order Oscillospirales; family CAG-272; genus UMGS1696. Next base: position 2,985 of record JAFTPW010000031.1, on the reverse strand, counting down.
ATCATGAATCTGTCTCCAATTGTGTGAAATCTATGTTACATACGACTTATTATGCTATATATTGTGTATAAACACAGCAAATGGCACTATATATGGTGTACCCCATATACGCGCCACGTGATATATTATAAATCATCGGCATGTTTTTGTCAAGGCGGAATATCTCACAAATTTACTGCGCGATTTTGGGGAAACTGCCATAAAAGAGAGAAATTTCAAAAAAGGGGTTGACAAGGGAAGGAAGAGGTAAAAAGGAAGAAGGAAAAGGCAACCGGAATTATTCCGAAAATTTTCAAAATCCCCTACCATATGCCGCAGAAAAGGTGTATAATATAGAAGTTATTTTACGAAACCGCAGGTTACTCCGATGAAATATAAAACCAAAACCCTCTCTCCGGCGGATCTGCTGTACGGGATGGTGCTGACCGTCCTGCTCGGGATCAAGTGCGCGGCATTCTACTCACAGCTGAGGCTGGCGGGATTTGAGCTGCCGCTGACCTTTGCGACGATGGCGATTCACTTCCTCGTGTACGTCCTCATCGCGCAGCTCTCTCCGAAGACGGCACGGATCCTCTCCACAGTGCTCTACGCCGTCGGATCGCTGTTCATGGCAATCGACCTTGTCTACTTCACCTACGTCTCCAAGCTGCCGTCCGCGGCTCTGCTCGGGATGCTGTGGCAGGCAAAGGGCATTTCCGACACCGTCGAGGAGCTCATCAAGCCGCTGGACCTGCTCATGCTCGCCGATCTGCCGCTGTTCATTCTCTGGACGGTCAACCGGGATCTTCTCCGGCGGAAGTTCGCCCGTGCGGCGCATTGGCTTGAGACAACCGCACTTCCCCGTCTCCGCGTCCTCACCGGTGGCATCGTTTTTGCGCTCTGTGTGACCGGGATGCTCGTGCTGTACCCGGATTTCCGCGCGGAGTACATCGTCAACGAGATGATTACCTACCACATGACGGACTTCTGCACAACCCTCACGACTGCCGGGGACGAGCGCGAAGTCGACAAATCCCTCTACACCGAGCCGGACTGGTCGGAAAGCGAATACTACGGCATCGCCGAGGGACGGAATCTGATCGTGATACAGGTCGAGGCACTGCAGAACTTCGTGATCGGCGCGGAGTATCACGGGCAGGAAATCACGCCGAACATGAACCGCATGATTGCGGGCGACACGTTCTATTTTGACAATTACTACTACCAGATCGGCGGCGGAAATACAGCGGATGCGGAATTCCATGTGAACAATTCCCTCTTCGCCCCGGACAAGGCTGCCGCTTATGTGCAGTACCCGGACAATACATACCACGGCCTCCCGTACCTCCTCAAGGACAACGTTTACAGCGGCGCCCACGCGTTCCACAACTACATCGCGTCCTTCTGGAACCGTGAGACGGCGTATCCGAATCAGGGATTTGACTCCTTCACGTCGCTCGAGGATCTGGATGAGACCGACATGTTCCCGATGGGGCTCTCGGACATGGAGATGTACCGGCAGACCGTACAGACGCTTGTGACGTACGAGGAGCCGTTCTACGCCTTCTACGTGACCGTGTCCTCCCACCATCCGTACGTCATCCCGGAGAAGGACAGAGCCGTCACGCTCGCTCCTGAGGATGAAGGCACCATGTTCGGCTCGTACCTTCAGGCGGCAAACTACGCGGACCGCGCAATCGGGGAATTTATCTCGCTTCTGGATGCGGCTGGGCTGTACGAAAACTCCGTCATCGTCATCTACGGCGACCACTATGCCCTCTCGAACACCGACCACGCGAACTCCTCCCGGGTGCTTGCCATGACCGGCGAGAGCTACACCATTTATGATGTATTCAACGTGCCGCTCATCATCCACATCCCGGGCATGAATCGGACGGAAACGATCTCCGTATCGGGCGGGCACATGGACGTGATGCCGACGCTTCTGCCGCTTCTCGGAATCCGGAACGACAGAACGGTCATGTTCGGGCAGAATCTTCTCGAAGCGGACGCGGGATTTGTGTGCGAGCAGACCCACGTCTCCGTCGGATCGTTCATCTCGGATGAGGTGTTCTTCTCCAAGCCCCACAACAACATCCTGTCCAACTACGACGCCTACGACCGCGAAACCATGGCGCGCCTCGATCCGATGCAGTTTGAAGCCCTCTCCGACGAAGCGGAAAAGCGCATCCTCGACTGTGCCGCACTGATGGAGCGGGATGATGTGATGATCAATTAAGAATGCACCATGCATACTGAAAAAGCGGAAGTTCTCCGGTAAACGGGACTTCTGCTTTTTTGTGTGGGGATATATAAAAAACCATGTCCGCTGCCCGAACTTCGGTAGGGACAGGCGTCCCCGACTGTCCGCAGACAAACGTACCGGTGAAATGATATGGGTGTGAATCAGATTCAGATGACAAAATATCATAAAGCGAATGTTTTACGTTTTCGGACAGTCGGGGACGCCTGTCCCTACGGTGATTGCAGATCGCATTGAAGCCGACAGCCGTACAGGACACAAGAAAAAACGGAAGCCCTCCTTTTTTACGGGAGAACTTCCGTCTTTTATTATTATAATGTTATGCCGTCAGATGCAGTCTGTGCGCACCCACAGATTATTCCTCAAAGCCGTACAGCTTGTAGAACTTCTTGTCGAGACCCTTGTTGAGGGACTTCTGGATCTTCTTGTAGGAAGAAGAGATGTTCGGGTTTTCGTTGAGGAGACAGTCGCGGATCATGTAGGGGATGCGGAGGAAGATGGTTTCGCCGAACTGGAAGGTAAAGTCGAAGTTACGGCCTGCTATTACGAGGTCAACCATTTCTGCGGTTTCCTGGTCGGTGGAGTACTTGCCCTTGAGCGCCTGGTCATAGTATGCGGGATATACGGTCTTGTAGGATTCCGCGCACAGTGCTTCAAAGATGCAGGATACGAATTCAAGGCTGTTGTAGGAGGGCATGGGAAGACCGAATACGGAGAACTTGTCGTCCGCATTGGTGTAGTAG
>JAFTPW010000315.1:0-2934 GCA_017463075.1 Clostridia bacterium | reverse complement strand
TCCGTCACCTACAACACCGGGCTGACCGATGTGACCGGGATCCACGACATCATTCTGTCCGAATCCATGGTCGGCTCGTTCGCGTATTCGCTGGTGATGCTCCGCACCGACGGTTCCTCCACGAAGGAATTGCAGAACGCCATGAATGAGCAGATCAATCCCGCGAAATGGGTGTGTGTTGCGGCAGAATCTGTCCGTTCCGTGACGCTGGACGACGACGTGCTTCTCGTCATGGGCGGTACCGAGCAGGTTGACACAATCATGAATGCCGTGACCGAAGCTGCCGCCGATGTTTACACCGATGTCGGTTCTGTGGTGAGCGTCGTCGGCTGATGGTCTTTTCGGGACTGCCGTTCCTGTATTTCTTCCTGCCCATCCTGCTTGCGGTGTATTTCATCGTGCCGGATCGGGCGAAAAATCCCGTTCTGCTTGCTTTTTCCCTGCTGTTCTACGCCGCAGGAGAGCCGGTGTTCATCCTCCTGATGCTGTTTTCGTGTACGCAGGCGTATGTCTGTGCTCTCCTGATGCGTCAGAACCGGAAGCTCTGGCTGATCGTGACGCTGATTCTGTCAATTGCACCCCTGCTCTGGTTCAAATACGCGGGATTTTTCGCGGAAAACCTGAACCGGATCCCGGGAATCTCACTGACTGTTCCCCGTCTGAAGCTCCCGATCGGGATTTCGTTCTACACATTCCAGCTCATCGGGTATTCTGCCGACGTGTACCGCGGGGACTGTGATCCGCAGAAGAGCTGGCTGAAGCTGGCGCTGTACGTCTCCCTGTTCCCTCAGCTCATCGCCGGCCCGATCGTGCGCTATTCCGACGTTGCCGATGCACTGGATCACCGGGAACACACCATAACCGGATTCTCGCGCGGGATTCTGCGGTTTTCCGTCGGGCTCGGGAAAAAAGTGCTTCTTGCAAACGTGCTCGGAGAGTTCACGTCGTCCCTCGGGCAGTCGATGCTCGGGATGTGGGCATATGCCGTCGGCGCGTCCCTGCAAATTTACTTCGATTTCTCCGGCTACTCCGACATGGCGATCGGGCTCGGGCATATCTTCGGCTTTGATTTCCCGGAAAACTTCAATTATCCGTATGTTTCTGCGGGAATTGCGGAGTTCTGACGGCGGTGGCACATCTCCCTCGGCTCATGGTTCCGCGACTACGTGTACATCCCGATGGGCGGCAACCGTGTGAAATTCTCCCGGTGGATTGTCAACGTGGGTGTGGTGTGGCTGCTGACCGGGTTCTGGCACGGTGCGGAGTGGACATTCGTCCTGTGGGGCGTGTATTTTGCCGTCCTGCTGGTGCTGGAGAAGCTGTGTCAGCCGTTTCTCTGCAAGATTCCCGTGTCCGTGCGGCGGATTCCGGTGCTGTTTCTGATTATGGTCAGCTTCATTCTGTTTGATTCATCCGGTGTCACAGATGCGTGGAACAGGGTGCAGATGCTTTTTAACGTGACGAAGCCCGCCGATCCGGTGTCCGTGTACTACATCCGCAGTTATGCCCTGATGCTCCTTGCGGCGTGTGTGGGATCGACTCCGTATCCGGCAAAGCTCATGCGTACTCTCACGGAGAAGAAGCCTGCTGTCACGTGGGTTCCGTCGGTGCTGAGCCTCGGCGCACTGCTGATCTCGACGGCGTATCTCGTGGACGGGTCGTACAATCCCTTTCTGTATTTCAGGTTCTGATATGAAAAAATCCGTTTTTGCCCTCGTTTTTGCGGGGCTTCTGTTCCTCCTCGGCGCACTGCATGTCATTCTGCCGGACAAGACGATCTCCCACACGGAACGGCGCGCACTTGCCCGGTTTCCGGCGTTCGATTCGGCGTTCACGGAAAATCTTGAGAAGTACCTGCCCGATCAGTTTCCGGCGCGGGAAGGATTCCGTTCGGTGAAATCCGTTTTCGAGCGGCTCACGGGCAGACTTGACACAAACGGCATCTACGACGTCAGCGGGTGGCTCGCTCCGGTATCGTTCGGGTATGACGAATCCTCTGTCATCCGGACTGCGGAGAGGCTGACGAAGCTGCGCGAGATGTTTGCGGAATGTCCGGCCGCGGTGATCTGCGTGATTCCGCCGAAGACGGTCTACATGCACGACGGCGTTCACCCGGTTCCGGACTTTGGTTCGCTGACGGAGACACTGATGCGGCACACGGACGGGTATGGCTTCTGCGGCATCACCGGCACACTCTCGCTTGAATCGTACTACAAAACCGACTCGCACTGGCGGCAGGAGATGCTTGACGAAACCGCGCGAATGATCTGCTCATCCCTCGGCGTGCATTATGTGACGGAGGAATTTACGGAGCACCGGATGGCGGATTTTTACGGGGTTTATGCCGGTCAGTCCGCTCTGCCGGTCGAGCCGGATGTACTCGTGTACCGCTCCTCGCCGGCGATTGACAACGCGGACGTGACAGCGGTCGGCAGTGAGATGACGTCGGTCTATACACCCGAAGAGATCGGCGTTGACATGTACGATGTGTTCCTCGGCGGTGCGGTCCCGGTGATCGAGATCGTGAACGAAAACGGTTCCGGCGAGCTCGTCGTCATCCGCGATTCGTTCGGCTCGAGCCTGATTCCCCTGCTGATTCCATCGTTTCACCGGATCACGGCGGTGGATCTGCGGTACATCTCAACGGCGTATCTGGATCGGTATGCGGACTGGGACGGCGCGGATCTGCTGATTCTGCTGAGCGCGGACGTGATTGCAAACAGTGAAATGCTCCGGATTGAATAAAAAAGTCACTGGGATTTTCCGTCTCAGTGACTTCTTTTGTTTTTACAGTTTGATAACCACATCGATTCCGTCGTCCACGAGCTTCAAGAAGGTTTTTTCGTCCTTTTTCAACCCGACGATGGAGCCGTAGTGGGTGGGAATGACGGTTTTCGGGCGCATTTCATTCACCAGAGCCGCCGCTTCCTTCGC
>JAFTPW010000314.1:0-4670 GCA_017463075.1 Clostridia bacterium | reverse complement strand
TCCCGCCGGCAGGTCTGGACGACGTGAACTGGGGCGCAGTCATGAATCTGCTCTACACCAAGGGCTACAACGGCATGATCTCCATCGAACCTCACTCCGGCAGATGGATGGGCGTGCGCGGTCAGTGGGGCGTGGACTTCACCATCAAGTTCATCACTCCCTACATCATGCCCGAGGATTACACCTGGAACGGCAACCCGTACATGCCGTAAACTGACAAAAACAACGCAGGTTTTCCGGAAAAATCGGATTGCCTGCGTTTTTTATTTCTATTCAATATTCGCCCGTGACGTTTTTCGCTTCGCCGTCGGTCATGCGGTAGACGACATCCGCCAGCGGAAGCAGGGTTTCGTCGTGCGTCACCATCACGATGGTCTGCCCGAACTCGGTGTTGGTCATTTTCAGAAGCCCGATCAGCTCAGCGGACGATTTCCGGTCGAGATTGCCCGTGGGTTCATCCGCGAAGAGCACCGACGGCTGACCGATGAGCGACCGTGCGACCGCGACCCGCTGACATTCACCGCCGGACAGCTCCGCGGGAAGGTGATTCAGCCGATCCGTGATCCCGAGACGCTCGCAGATCTGCCGGAAATACGCCTCTGACCACGGACGTTTGCCGATCTGCATGGGCGCGATGATGTTTTCGTACGCTGTCAGAATCGGCAGAAGGTTATAGCTCTGGAACACAAAGCCGATCTTCTCGTTGCGGATCCGGCATTTTTCCTTTTCCGGCGCATCGTTGATATCCACGCCGTCGATGGTGATGACGCCGGAGGTCGGTGTGTCAAAGCCCGCGAGCATGTTCAGAAGCGTGGATTTGCCGCTCCCGGATTTGCCGCAGATCATGACGAACTGTCCGCGTCTGACTTCCAGATTCACGTTGTGCAGGGCGTAAATGGACGTCTCACCCTGCTGGTACAGCTTGGTGATGGAATTGCATTTCAGTATGATATCGTTTGCCATGATTTCCTCCTCAGTCCGTATATTTCACGTTTTCCGCAATCGGCTCCCGCACCACGTCGTCAACGGTTCTCACAGCCGCCCGCCATGCGCAGATTCCGTAGCCGACGAGGGCAAGCACGCATGTGATTCCGATGAAGACGACGTAATTCAGGAGGGTGTCCATTCCCTCAAAGACCCATTGGTTGGTGCCCGGGATCTTGTAAATCCGGATCGATTCGTCCGCTATACCGCAGAGCAGTGTCAGCCCGATATAGGAAATGACCGACATGACGACGATTCCGACTACCTGACGCCGACCTGCCATCGATCGGAGGGATTCGCCGTCCAGACCGAGCGCACGCAGGATGGCAAACTCGCGCTTTCTGCCGTCCACATCATACGCGGTCACCGAATAGATCACAGCTCCCGCGCAGATGAGGAGATATCCCGCCTCCGTCAGCAGGAACAGTATCAGGAACGCGTCCCGGATGTCAGTGATGCGCCGCTCGAGGAAAACAGCCGAGCCGGTGTATTCAAAGAGCTTGAGCTGATGAATCTGCCGATCATAGTCGTTGATGTAATCCCCGGACATGAGCGCGACGGTATCAATCCGGTTGACCAGCTCTTCCTCGCGTCCTTCCGCGCAGTAGATGTTCAGTCGGGAATACCGCGGTTCGTCCCATTCCATGATGTCGGCGATGGTCTCGTCTGACACCGTGAAAACCGCTTCGTAGTATGTATAATTGTTGATTTTCACTGTACGGATGCCGTCGTCGGAGATGCTTGAGACCGTCAGCGGATACGGCTTTCCGTCGAGGGTGAATTCGACTGTGTCACCGACCGAGAAATATTCCGACGGTGCGATGCAGGTTCCGCGCGCCGGTACGTCTTCATCGCCGAACAGGGCAGAGCGATACTGGAAATCTTCGTGCAGGCTTGCTCCGTTGTATTCCTTCGGCAGATTCCTGACGTCGTCGTTTCCGAAGGGATTGAGTACCACGCGGTAATCCTCAACCGCAGTGACGCCGTCCAGTGACATCATCAGCTCGGCGAGGGATTTTGTGACCGACCAGCTGTCGATGCTTTTGACGTCCGACGAAAAAGTATAGGTCAGCGTGCCTTCATACAGATATTCGCTCGGGGATTTGCCGGTGGAGAGAAACGCGCCGACGCACATGGTCGTAATCATGATCGGAAACGCGGTCAGTGCGGCGAAGAGAACCCGGGTGGGCAGGAGATTCTTTCCGTTCCGTCTGGATTCCGTGCGTCCGTAGAGGGAGAAGTCAGGGCAGTTGACGTACTTCACTGAGGTTTTCGCGACGTACGGGGTTTTTGTGTCCGTGCCTTTCGTCAGTTCGGTGACGGAGCGTTTTTTCATGGATTTCGTGCAGAGGAAAATCGCAAGATACGCCGCAAGAATGTACGACAGCAGGGCAAGTCCGACACCGGGCCACGGCACATGGAAGTGCAGAACCGAGTTGAGCTTGTAGTCGGTATAGATGAATTCGCTGAGCCGGCAGACCGCGTACATTCCGACGAGAGAGATGAGAATTGCCGGGACATATGTGACGAGGGTGATTCCGACCGCTTCGATCTGATTGATCCGCCGGAGAATCCGCATCGGTGCACCCATTCCGCGCATGGCGGCGTATTCCTGCTTGCTCCGTCGGATTTTCATCCCGAACACGAGCGTCATGGACGCAAGATGCATCAGGAACGAAAGGAAGATGACGAGGAACATCGAGCCCGACGTCATGGGATTGTTCGCAAGCGCGCGCATGTAGTATTCGTTGAACAGGCCGCAGTGGTGGAAATACGACGACGCGACTCCGAATTCATTGTAGAGCCGCCAGTATTTCAGATACGGTTCGCGGTTGTTCAGATGCATGTCCTCCATGACCCGTACGCCGGTTCTTGCGTAGGTGCCGTAGTCCGAGCAGTATTCGTCGTGCAGCTGAACGAAGCAGACATATGTACCGCCGTTTTCCGCTGCCTCCACGGATTTCACGTATTCCAGCTGCCGGAGACGTTCCACTTCGTCCGATTTCAGCTCCTCCATGACCAGCTGTGTTTTAATCTTGTAGTACGCCAGATCCGAGCGGTATTCCGATTCGATGAATATCATGAGCGAATTCATCAGCAGAACCACGCCGAACGCGATGCAGATGACCGGCAGGAACGCACGCCGCCGCTGTTTCAGTTCACGCTTTGCATACTGCATGGCAAAGGATTTGTTTTTCATGGCTCCTCCTGTGTGATGTTTGTTAAATACAGTATATCATACAAATGGACACCTGTCAAGATGATTGTGTCTAATTTTTACAAAAAAAGAAATTCGTGTTTCCTCTTGCAATTCCGCGCAATCTGTGGGATAATACCGGTAACGGAAACATATAAATAAGGAAGGAAATTATGGATATCCTCGGACACCTGAAAACCGTCACCCGCCACCGCAATCTCGTCATGCTGCACTGCTTCAAGTGCGGAATCCCGTACCGCGGGCTGGTGCACGATCTGTCAAAATTTTCGCCCGCCGAATTCATTCCCGGAGCGAGATACTACGAAGCCGGCAAGCGCAGTCCCAACGAACACGAGAGGGAAGTGCAGGGCTACTCCACCGCGTGGCTCCATCACAAGGGCAGAAACCGCCATCACTATGAATACTGGTACGACGTGAGCCTGAAATCCCGCACATACGAGCCGGTTCCGATGCCGATTGTGGTCCTCAAGGAATCGTTCTGCGACCGGGTTGCCGCGACGAAGGTTTACAAGGGTGAGAACTATAAAAGCTCCGACCCGCTCGAGTACTTCAAAAGCCGTCCGTCCGAGCAGCTGATGCATCCCTGCACGGCGTGTATTCTGGAAAAGTGGCTGACCATGCTTGCCGAAGAAGGTGAGGACGAAACCTTCCGCTATATCCGCTCCGTCGGAGATGTGAAATACGCCGAAAACTGTTCCCGCAGATACCGGTGAATAACCGTCGGTTTTTGTGAACGGAAAAAGCGATAATTATGCAAAAACAAATTCATATGACGGAATTCTGAAAATGCAGGAAATTTTATTCCGGTAATCAAATTTCGTCGAATTGTACCGGAATTTCGGGCGGATTTCGTGAAAAACTGAATTTTTGGAGAAAAAAGTTGAGAAAATCTGGATTTGCTATTGCAATTTACCATGAAATCATGTATAATCAATCACAAGAAATTCATTTTTTCTGACCGAACAATTTTCACTCAGGAGGACAACATGAAAAAGAGATTATCCCTCATTCTCGCGCTCGTTATGATCGTGGGCATCGTACTCACATCCTGCGGAACCGCTTCCAAGATGGTTATGGGTACGGGCGGACCTACCGGCACTTATTACGCATTCGGCGGCGTGCTGGGTCAGTACATCAAGAACAATGCCGGCGTGGAAGTGAACGTGGTTTCCACCGACGGCTCCAAGGCGAACATCCAGGGCATCGACGCGGGTGACTATCAGATGGCTACCGTGCAGTCCGACGTTATGGCTTACGCATGGGCGGGCACCAACTCCTTCGCTGACGACGGTGCGATCCAGACCTTCCGTGTGATCGGCGGTCTTTACGCAGAAGCGGTTCAGCTCGTGACCATGGATCCCGAGATCAAGAGCGTAGCTGACCTCAAGGGCAAGAACGTATCCATCGGCGCTCCCGGCTCCGGCGTATACTTCAACGCACTCGACGTTCTGGCTGCGGCAGGTCTGAC
>JAFTPW010000313.1:0-8589 GCA_017463075.1 Clostridia bacterium | reverse complement strand
TGCATTTGCTCCTGTACATTTCGTTTGTGTATCACACCGCATCCGGCAGAGAACAGCACTGCTGGATATGATATCCCAGAATGCCATATGCAGTCAACAGTTTTCTGTAACCCTTATAGTCATCGAGCGAGAGGAACGCTTTGCCTGCACTCATTCTCCACCATAAAGAAAATGTATGATTCTCATAGAGATGCAGATCGTAGATGTACCCGTCAAAGGTGAATACAATCTTCCGTTCCGCATCGCGTTCTATCAGAACTGCACCCTGATACTGAGCCAGCAGGACGGACTGCAGCTGAACAAACAGCTCATCGGCAGTGAGATCACCGTACAGAAATTTCATATCACGGAGCTGGTTCCGGCAAACGGTCAAAGCCAAATTATGTATGATATAGACGATACAGAATCCGAGGATGCCCACTCCCATGAAAAACGGAATAAAGAGACCGAGTACAGTGCATGCCAGACACAGCCAGAACAGTTTCCGGATTTTCAGCATACGATTCGGCAGGGGCTCGGATGAAGTCAGACGAACAGCGTTTGTTTCCATTGCAATACTCCTTACCTGAAAAAGATTTTTTTGATGACGGCAACGGGAATCAGAATCCATCCGAGAATGAATCCCAGGATTAAGCGAGTGAGGAAAAGGTCACTCCATGTTCCGAAACGGATTTTGTTTGCATAAATGGTCTGTCCCACTGCCCAGTAGCTCAGCACCACATATGCGATCGTTAAGATTGTGTCCATAAATTCAGTCCTTTCTTCTTTTTATACAGACCCGATCACAGATCAGTAATCTTGATAATCTGCCGTACTCTTCTGTCGGAATACTCAAACATCATCGACAGTTCTCTGACGTTCCTGCCATTGTAATGCTGTCTGATGTAACGGTACACATATTCCTTGTTGTACAGCTTTTTCGGGAATATAATCTGCTGCCCTTTGAACAGCCTGTGGATTTCCACCGCGATTTCAGGACTGGTTTTCCTTGCGATTTCCTGATAAATATCGGCAAAATCCGAAATCTCAGACATATCCGCACCTCCCATTGCATAATTCCGGATACATTCTACTCCTTTTTAAGGGAAATTACCATTTGCGGATATCATGGAAATATTCCATGAAAATTTCCGCACAGAAAAACATCAGAACATCCTGCTGAATACCTCCGCATACCTGCTGATCTGCTCCTCCGTGTATTGTAAATTTAATTTGCATCGGAGGGATAATATATCAACCAAACTCCGGCAGATACGCAAAAAACGGACACCCTTCATTGTGAAGTGAGTGTCCGTTTTTCTTGAAATTTTATGCCTTGCGGAGATTTTCAGGCGAGGTATCCAAAAAGTCTCAGACCTTCCTCAAACCCTATTCCGGATGTTTTCGGAGGTTCCGGCAATTTTTATGGATGCTGTGGTGCGTTATACACCGGCATTGCACCGAAATTGATACTTTATTTCCTGAAAAGCATCACTGGAACAGGAACGTATATACCGTGCCGGATGCATCCACATAATACAGGGTGCCTTCGTAAAAGTCCACGAATTCCGGCTCGATTTTCAGACCGATGTTCCACAGATCAATTTCCGCATACTGTTCGCCTGCCGCCGGATCAATGATCTGCATTTTCGGCGCATTGTCAGCACCGGAGAAGCCTTCCACGGAGTAGATCTTTCCGTCATGGAAGCAGGCGCCCTGAACAAAATTGGAGTACTCGGAATCGAACTGCTTCAGGATTTTATCCGCAGTCAGAGTGACCACGTTCACACCCCAGGTTTCATTCATGGTACCGTCAGCCAGCTTAGGAAGGTCGAACTCAAAATAACGGGTAACCTTTTCCTTGTCGCGCATCACGAATGCGTACAGCTTGCTGTTGTCACGGTCAACGGTGAAATTGCCGTAGGAGCGCACATCACCGTTGTTTTCAAGGGATTTCCAGAGATCAAGATCTTCCGTGAATCCGATTTCAATCACCTGAACCAACTGCGAAGAAAACGCATCTCCGTCCCGGGTCAGACGGTACACACAGCATACGCCTTCCAGTCTGTCATCTGCCTTGGCATAATTGTTGTAGATATTGCTGTACAGCAGAGGGAATTCGTCGCCGTCAGCGTAATATTCCGCACCGAAGCAGACTGCGTTGCTGTGAGGGCTGAGGATATCGGATTTATCCAGCTTGAATGCGGATACCTGCTTCTGTTCCGGGATGGAATACACCGTGCATCCGCCGACGGAATCAAAGCGGAACAGGTAATCGCCCCAGATGGCGCCGTCCTGACCGGATACAGCCGTCCATTCGTGGGTGTAGGACATCAGATTGTTCGTGCCGAGGGATTTGCCGGTATAAACATACTGCTGAATCCCGTCGGAACAGATCAGCTTCACACCGGATGTTTTCACATCATCCATAGTAACCTCCGAGTTGTCTGTTTTTCTCACTGCGAAACGGAAAGAGACGGCATCGGGAGCATATGCGAGAATGTCAGCCGCCGTGAAGGAAGCTCCGTTCCCAAGCCAGTTGCCGGACATGGCAGGATTACCGTTGCCGAGATATGCGCCCTTTGCATCGTACGCGAGCCATGTCAGCTCATAGCCTTCACCGATCGTGACCTTTTCGACCTGCTTCAGCAGAACCGTGTTGTCCATGCGGAATCGTGTGGTGCTGTCACCGGATGTACCGTCCTTTGCCGCAATCGTGCCCATCACATAATCTGCGATATTCAGACCAATGCCGATATCGGCTGCCGCAAAATCGGTGTCCGCATGGATTTCACCGTCATCCATGCGCTTGACTGCGAAACGGATATACACAGCGTCGGGATGAACCGCCAGAATCTGTTCTGCTGTAAACGGTACGCCGTCACCCAGCCAGTTGCCCTTCTTTTCGGGATTGCCGTTGCCGAGATAATTCTGATCCTTGTCGTATGCCAGCCATGTGAGCGTATAGCCGGAGTTGATGGTCACTTCCGTGATCTTGTCAAGCGGCAGATACGACTCCGTGCGGAAACGGGTTGTGCTGTCACCGCTCTGACCGGATGCCGCCGCGATGGTGCCGATTGCGTAATCGGGCTTCATCAGCGCGGATTCAGCCGCCTTGCCGGTATCGGATACCAGAATCTTCAGACCGGACGCCGCCAGATCCTCCATTGTCACCTCGGAGTTGTCAGTCTTACGGAGTGCAAAACGGATATATGCCGCGTTGTCGTAATTGTCGAGAATCTGCTGTGCGGTAAAGGAATTGCCCTCACCGATCCAGTTGCCCTTCATTTCCGGGTTGCCGTTGCCGATGTAAGCCTTGTTTTCGTCGTAGGCGAGCCATGTCAGCTCATAACCTGCGCCGATCTTCACTTCCTTCACACCGGAGACGGGCAGGTATTCGTCCATCATCAGACGGGTATTACTTTCTCCGAACTGTCCGGATGCCGCCGCAATGGTGCCGACCTTGATACCGGTATTGCTGTGAACCGCTTCAACAGCAGAGGCCGCGATGTCGTCAGCAGTCAGTTCACTGTTGTCAGGCTTGCGGACTGCGAAACGGACGTAAACACCGTCGGGATATGCCGCGAGAAGTGCCTCGGAGGTGAAAGATACGCCCGCACCGATCCAGTTGCCCTTCATTTCCGGATTGCCGTTGCCGAGATACTTCTTGTCCTTATCGTAAACCAGCCATGTGATTTCGTAATCCGCGCCGATATTCACTTCCGTGATCTGATCCAGTTTCAGGTATCCGTCGGTGCGGAATCTGGTGGTGCTGTCAGTGGATTCACCGGTCGCCGCCGCGATGGAACCCATGACGTAATTGGGATAGTTTTCCATAAAGGAGTCTCCGGTTTCTTCGCTGTTTGCTTCCTTATCTTCCGCTGCCGCAGGTTCACCGATTTCAACGATCTTGCCGGAGGAAATCAGGGTTACGCCGGAGAGAGCCACATCTTCCAGTGTCACATCACTGCCGTCGGTCTTCCGCAGAGCGAAACGATAGTATGCCGCTTCGGGATAGGTTTCAAAAATTGTCTGTGCCAGAATGGATTCGCCGGAGGGCAGCCATACGCCGGAGTAATTGGGATTGCCGTTGCCGACGTACTTCTTATCCGCATCATAGGAAAGCCATGTCAGTTCATAGCCCTCTCCGACTGCGACTTCACGAACCGCGGTCAGAGGCAGATAATCGTCGAGCATCACGCGGGTTGTGCTGGGACCGAACTGACCGGATGCCGCCGCAATCGTACCCTGCTTGTAATTCTGACCTGCCAGAATCACAGTTACGCCGGACGCTTCCACATCACTGAGTTTCAGCTCGCTGCCGTCAGCCTTGCGGAGTGCAAAACGTGCGTAAACAGCCTCGGGATGCGCCGCGAGAATCTCTTCCGCAGTAAAGGAATTGCCGTCACCCAGCCAGCTGCCCTTCTTTTCGGGATTGCCGTTGCCGATGTAGGTTTTTTCCGCACCGTAGGCAAGCCATGTCAGCTCGTAGCCGGAGTCAATCCGCACTTCCTTGAGCTGTCTGAGCGGGATGTACGCTTCCATGCTGATGCGGGTGGTATTGGCGGGATCCAGCTCACCGGAGGCTGCCGCAAGGGTACCGATCACATAGTTGTTCTCTTCCATGTCATCTTCTGTAATCTGCTGAGCCTTCTTTTCTTCCTCATCTCTGAGAATGGACTGCGCCGTGATTTCCACATCTCCGAACGCCGCCACGGTCTTTTCCATATCCGACTGAACCTTCTTGGAAACAGACGCAAATGTGGAGGCAAAGGAGTCGCCGCCGCTCGTGGAAAGATTGTTCAGCTGGTCGTAAACGCCGCCCCAGTTGCAGAAGTAGCCGATGTCATAAACGCGGGAGTCGAAAATGATATCGAGCATCGCACCGGATTCTTCGTCCTGGAAGTACTTGCCCTTGAGGGTCTTGTCGTAGAATGCGGGAGTGAGAACCTGCTTGGACTTCTGTCCCATGGTTTGCAGGATCACGCCGGTTCTCTCGCTGTCCTGAGCGGTAATGGGAGTACCGATGAGGGAAAGACCGTGTGCATGTACGCCGCAGTAGAAGTCTTCCTGCTGTTCGTTGAGCTTGGGCGTGGGCAGGATACCGTAGTTGGTTTCCATATCACGGTAGGTGCCGAGATTGATGAGAGTACGGAAGCTGAAAAGGGTTCTGCCTTCCGTGAACATTCTGGTTGCCGTATCGTCATCGGGAAAATAGAACGTGCTGCGCTGATTCTTGATGGCAGCCAGCTTTGTCAGCATATCGATGACGGGTTCGGTGTTGTAGCCGGTGGTCAGAGTATTGTTTTCCACCTTTGCAATAGAACCGCCGGCACTGAGCAGGAAGCCCATGTTGTCGGCATTGTAGGTCATGAAGCCGTAGCGGTCATCCGCATCATACTGACCGTTGCCGTTGAGGTCTTCGTACAGGGATTCCGCCATCTGACCGAACTTGTCCACGGTCCACTGGTTGTTATTGACAAGTTCATAGGGATTTTCCAGCCCGTAATCCTCGGTCAGGGACTTGTTGAATGTAATAACGTAGGTTGCCTGATTGCTGATAATGCTCATGTCACCTGTGGTGAAGAAAATGGCATCATCCAGCGTCATGTTTTCCACAGCTCTCTGATCCCACCAGTCATAGGAGAGATCCAGGGATTCGATGGAATTGAGGTTGGTCAGCACACCGTCCATGGCAAGCTGGGTGATGTACGCGGATCCGACCCACATCATGTCAAAAGCGTCGTCGCCCGCACGGACAGAACGGCCGATGGTGTTGTACAGACCGGCGTCCGTCTCAATCGCCTGCTGTGTGATTTCAATATCCAGCAGGTCTTCCACATAGGCATTTCTGGTGAATACTGCGTCGTTGATGCCTTCACCGGTGTAGCCTTCGGAAAAGATATCCTGACAAGCCCACTTGTAGAAGCCGCGGACAATGGCCCGGAAATTGTAGCCGTCATAGGTGACATCCGGAGGCGTGTATCCGCTGCCGTCATCCACAAGAACAATCTCAGGCGTTGTTTCGTCGGTTTGCTTTTCCTTCTCTCCGGCGGTGTCTTTCTGACAGCCGGTAAACGCCAGAAGAAGCAGCATTGCCAGTGCAAGAGTCTTTTTCTTCATAATTTTGATCCTTTCTGAGAAATATAAAAGTTTTTGGGATGCATAAATTACCATATTCATTTTAGCATGAATCCGTTTTTCTGTATAGGAGATTATGCACGCAAAACAGGATTATCGTATTTATTTCTGACGGAAAATACATATTGACAATCCTCCGGAAATGTGATATCCTCAGGTTATGGAAATTAAATTCAACTCAGAACGTCTGAAAGATCTTGTCATGGATCTCTACCATTCCCTGCACATTCCCATCACTCTGTACGACCGGGAATTCCGCAACATTCAGGGATGTGTCGGTCCCAATGCCTACTGCGATATCATCCGGGAAACGCCGTGGGGACGCGGAGCCTGCCGGAAATCCAATGAGAAACACTTCAAAATCGTCAGTCAGACCAAAACCATGCTGATTTATACCTGTCATGCGGGACTTTGCGAAGTCATTGCACCGATCCTGTATGAAAATGTGGTCATCGCCTATCTGATGCTCGGCAAATTCCGGGACGAGAAGCAGGAGTATTCGTCACTCAAACGCATCCGGCAGGCGGCAGATTCCTATGGTCTTGACAGAGACACCATGGTCCAGGCATACAAAAAGGTACCGGTTCTGACGGAACGTGAACTTCAGGCCGCCATCAATGTGGTCAACATCTGCATTCAGCACATCTGGAACGAAAACCTGATCTCGCTGAACAAAAATATGCTTCCGGCGAGAATTGAAACGTATATTGCAGAAAATCTGGAATCGGATCTGTCCGTAGAAAAACTTTGCCGCGAATTTTATATATCCCGTCAGGTACTGTATTCCCTGTTCCGGGATGAATTCGGAGACACGGTCGGAAACTATATTCTGAACAAACGTCTCACCGAAGCCAGACGAATGCTGAAAGAAACCGACAGTCCCATCTCGGACATTGCGAGAGCTGTGGGATTTGCGGATTACAGTTATTTCATACGTCTGTTCGGGAAACGGATCGGAATGACGCCTCTGCAATACCGCAAAAACAGCGGCGAATGACGGACAGGCAAACCGTGCGGGTATTCCATTGAAACTCTGCGGAAAGCGCAGGCTGAGCCGGAAAAGTACCGCGATCTTGTAGTGCGCATCGGCGGATACAGCGATTATTTCGTGACGCTCTCCGGTGAAATGCAGGAAGAAGTAATCCTGAGAACGACGCACTGTGTTTGACGATATATCCCGATTATCATAAAAGAAACCTGCACCAAACCCTCTGATTGAGTGAGTTTTGGTGCAGGCTTTTTTTGTGAAGTTGTAAATTGGATACTTTACCGGAGAGTCACCATACCGGTCTGCGGGACGGGAATGCGGACAATCGTGCCTGCCTTCACCGTCATGGAGCCGAGCATGCTGCCGAAGCAGTTATACCATACCGCATCCGCATCGCGATCCGCTGTGTTTTCGAGAACCAATCCGTCCTCATCGCCGTTGAGAAGCACATCGCTGTCCCTGCCGTCCCATGCATACGGAAGATCCGCGTACAGTGCCGTGATGCACTTCTTTTCGGATTCCGCAGTCACCGAGGTATAGTTCAGTTCCGGATGGAGCGGCTTGAAGGTTCCGTGCAGAAGAATCTCCCGGTTTTCCGTCCAGTAATCCAGATAATGCTTCAGAAGCCGTTTCTGATCGTCGGTGCTGTCCGCGAGAATGACCGAAATCTGCGGAACGCCGAAGAGGATATTCAGAAGCTGTTTTGCGCAGAGCGGAATCGACTCTTCCTTAGACCAGAACAGCATATCGGAATGCACCGCCACGGGATATCCCATCAGACGCAGGTCGATCACACCGATCCGGTTGGTGAGCGCATCGTAGGCACAGTCGGCTACGCGGAGCATATTTCCGAACCGGTTGATCGCGGGACCGATGTAATTCTGCCGGTATTCAAACAGCAGACCGGGCTTGACTGCCGCGAGTTCTTCTTCAATCTCGGTCAGAAGGCGATGCACCGCTTCTTCAACGGTCGGGCAGTCCATGGAATCGTTCGGCTCCGCAGTCGTGTCCCCTGCATGGAAGCTGTCGATGAAATCCAGTTTGAATCCGTCGATATCGTAGTCCTGCAAAAAGCGTTTGTAGGTATCCTTCAGATATGTACGCACCTCCGGATACCGCGGATCGACGATTCCGGCTTTGGAACCCTGACTGGTGTAGAGGTACTTCCCTTCAAACCGGCTGTAAACCGGACTTTCCGTACCCACGAAAGGAACGCTGAACCACACCAGCAGCTTCATGCCGAGACGATGCACGCCGTCCGTGAATGCTTTGAAATCCGCAAACTTGTCCGGGGACACCTGCCATTCACCGCACTGAGAGTAGCTGCCGCTGGACGGTCCCGCAAACTGCCAACCGTCGTCCAGAATCACGGTACGGAAGCCGAGTTCCGATGCGATCTCCAAGTCCCGCAGAAGCCGTTCGCCGTCCGGAGCCTGATGGAAATTGTACCAGGAAGAATACAGCGCGTCCTCTGCGGCGGC
>JAFTPW010000312.1:0-4244 GCA_017463075.1 Clostridia bacterium | reverse complement strand
TGCGTTCAAACGGAATGGATGCCATCGAGCAGAGACGCGCCGTCAGACCGCCCGTCGAGGAACCGACCGCGGGAGCGCAGTTCTGTGCCAGCGGAACACCCTTGCGCCGTCCGTCGGGAGTTGCACCCATCTTCTGTCCGTACAGATGACCGTTGTCGGATTCCATGGAATGATGCACCAGACATCTCGGAATCACAGGCAGATCGTCCGGAAGCTCGTATTCCCCGATTTTCGGCAGGATTTCCTCCGCCTTCGCGTTGACGATATCCGTGAACCGGTACATCATTTTTTTCGCGTGCTCATTGGCAATGGGATCGTCGCTTCCGAGCTTCGGCTGTTTTCTGCACAGCGCCAGCTCGACGGGATAGCCTTCGTAATCCGCTTCCACAGCTTCCATGAGATGTGCCAGCGTCATCTTCTTCTGCTTGACAACCAGCTCGTCAATGGCAGTGACCACGTCCACGTAGGATGCATACGAGCAGTAACCCACCATGGAGCAGTGATACTTCGCGCCGTAACCCCAGTAGGAGGTGGCGGTTTCGATGGTGTCGCGGTAGAAGCAGTCGGTCATTTCCAGATGACAGCTCGGATGCTGCATGTGCTGGAGGAACCGGGTGCGGTGATCCGTGAGGATATTGGTGGCATGGTTTCGGATGATTTCATCGCCAAGATTGTAGAGATCTTCCGTGGAGGACGGCTCGAATCCTTCCGCCACCCATTTTCTCAGCGCTTCCATATAGGGAATCAGAATGGCAATGCCGCCGTAGGAGTAAAGATTGTTGATGCCGGCGAGGGTGGGATGGTTGCATCCGAAATGCTCGAACGCGAACGCATCCTCGGGATCGGCACCGGAGCGGAGGTAGGAGGAAATATTGTCCTCTTCGTTGTAAACCATCAGCGAGGAGCTCTGCCGCATCTTGTCGCAGATAATTCTCCAGAATTCGGGGCATTTCGTCTGCATTTCGGGAGCATAGCGCACTTCGATGACGGGATTCTTGAAGCGCGGCACGATCATTTCGGCGAAAATCTTCGTGATTTCCCCGTTGAGATACGTTCCGTCGGGTCGTCTGCCGCCGATGAGGAGGTACTGGGGCGCGTCGTAGCAGAGGTTTCTGTCCCAACCGGTGGATTTTGTGGGATCGCCGCCCGAGAGCTGGTGTTCGCCGCGTCCGTTGATGAGATTGTTCTTGCAGTAGTAGTCCAGCACAAGCAGGCGTGCGTCATCCGCTGTCAGTCTGCCGGCTGCGATGTCGTCGTTGTAGAGTTTTTCGAGCGCAAGGTCCATGCGTCCGTAGGTCAGTGTGGGATTCGCCGCCAGATAGCCGCAGTAAACCACCTGCACCATCCAGTAGGTCTGAAGTCCTTCGCGGAAGGTGCGCGGCTCGTGCTTCAGCATTTCTTCGCAGACATCCGCGGCTTCGTCCAGACCGGCTTCGCGTGCGGCATCGGCATAGCGCTTTGTGTAGAGCAGGAGGGCATCGTAAACCAGAATCGCACCTTCAAGGAAGTCGAGCTTTCTCTGTTCCGATCCCTTGGCACGGTGTCTCTCGAGGGACTCCACGGCGCGCTGTCTCAGACCCGGCAGACCGTATTTCACCAGATCCCACCACCACCATGACCGGTGACCGCCGTCCGTGACCCAGCCCGGTCTTGCAGCATTTCCGCGCACGGTGTTGAAGAATGCCTCTTCCTCGTCGGTCAGCACCTTTTCGGGAACGCGTCCGAGGATGAGGTCGGTCTTTTCCACAGGTACCTGACAGCTGCCGAGAACATAGTTCAGACCGTTGCCGTATTTGAGCGGCTGCGGAAGTTCCGCGAATTTCACGTCCGCTTCGTGGAACAGCCGGATGCGCTCAAAGGTCGTGGACGGAACGGGCTTCTCGGTCAGATTCCAGATCGCCTCGTTCACGATGATTTCCTTCAGTTTTTCGGGAGTTTCGTTCAGTTTCATAGCGGCCTCACTTTCGCTGTGTCAGCATCTATTGAAATTTATTATGTTTTCATTATGTGTTCAGTGATTTTCTGTCCTGATCGCGGATGACGCGGGTCTTAACATGCATGCCGAAGCTCTTCATCACGCCGCGCAGTTCTTCCATTCTCTCGTTCGTCGGCGGTTCCGTTTCCGCGAAGGGATACTCCCAGCCGAGCGCGCCGTATTTGCTTTCCCCGAGACGGTGGAACGGCAGCAGCTCAACCAGTCCTGTGAATCCAACGGACAGAAGCTCATCCGCCGCGCGCTTGAGGTGTTCCTCCGTGGCATTGACGCCCGGGATGATCGGCATGCGGATCCACACCTCGCGTCCGCATTTTGCGAAATTGGCGATGTTTTCCTTGATGCGCGAGCGGGATACGCCCGTCCATCTGCGGTGCTCTTCATCGGTCGACAGCTTGAGATCCATCAGGAACAAGTCCGTCACCGGCATCAGCTTTTCGTACCGCACCCACGGCACATTTCCCGCCGTATCGACCGCGGTATGCATACCGGCATCCTTGCATTTCGTGAGAAATTCCAGCACTGCCTCCCACTGAAGCATGGGTTCACCGCCCGAACAGGTCACGCCGCCTTCCGTACCGTAAAAACGGGATTCGCGCTGTGCCATTTTGAACATCTCGTCCGTCGTCCACATTTTCCCGGACATCACCCTCGCGTCCGCCGGGCATACCTCGGTACAGTCGCCGCAGCAGATGCAGTCCTTCCGGGTCAGACCGCGCTTGCAGACCATTGCGCACTGTCCGCATCCGATGCACTTTGCCCCGTAGGTCATCAGGGACGGCGTCATCGAGATGGTTTCGGGATTGTGACACCAGACGCACCGCAGATTGCATCCCTGAAAGAAAAATGTGGTTCTCACACCGGGACCGTCGTGAAGACTCCCTCGCTGGACGTTGCTCAGAATGGCATAAGACATGGAGTTCACCGCCTTTGTCTATAATGGGTAATCGTTTCATGTGTAGTTTATCACGGATCAGATGGTTTATCAATCGGATTCGAAAAATTCTTTGTGTGAAATGTACAGGTTCATCCCATCAGAATCCCGGCGGATACTTGACGCGGAGCGGATTCTGTGTTATCATAATCACAGCAAAATCATGCGGTACGAGGAATATTACAGTTATGAAAGCAATTCTCATACAAAACGATGAAAACCGTTCCCTGATCTGGGCTGACGTGCCGGATCCGGTGTGCGGCGAGGACGACTGCGTTGTGAAAATCGAAGCCTGCGGCGTGAACCGTGCGGATCTTCTCCAGCGCGCGGGCGATTATCCGCCTCCTCCGGGCTGTCCGGAATGGATGGGTCTGGAAATCGCCGGAACGATCACGGAAATGGGCGACGGTGCGAAGGCAAAATCCCGCTGGAAAATCGGGGATCGTGTCTGTGCCCTGCTCGGCGGCGGCGGTTATGCGGAATACGCCAATGTGAAGTACGACATGCTCATGCCCGTGCCTGACGGATGCTCCATGACCGACGCGGCGGCGATTCCCGAAGCCTTCGCGACAGCGTATCTGAATCTCTTTTACGAAGGTCGGGCAGAAGCCGGTGAAACCCTTCTCATGAACGCGGGTGCCAGCGGACTTGCCAGCGTAATCATTCCCATGGCAAAGGCGTTCGGCATGCGGGTCATCACAACCGTCCGCAAGGCGCATCAGGTGGACGCCATCGCGCATCTCGGTGCCGACCGGGTCGTGAACACCTCCTGCGAGGACATTGCTGCTGTGCTGAAAGAGGAGCTCGACGCCGGACATGGTGTGGATCTTGCAATCGACTGCCTCGGCGGTGAGATCATGGGCAAGTGCCTGCCGCATCTGAACCGCGGTGCACGGTGGATCATGATTGCCGCACTCGCCGGAACGCTCACGGAAGTGGATCTGAAAAACATCTACGTCAAAGGCATCCGCATCATCGGCAGTACGCTCCGCTCCCGTAAACCGGAGGTCAAAGCCGCACTGCTCGCCGAACTGACAGAAAAAGTATTCCCGAAAATTACGTCGGGCGAGATCAGACCCACCGTATGCGCCGTATTCCCCATCACCGAAGCGGAAGACGCTCAGAAAATGATGGCGGACGGCAGACAGGTCGGAAAGATCGTCATGACGGTATGAACAGACAACAAAATTAACCTTTATATAATTCGGAGGAAAACAACATGCTTACCAAAATCGCAACCAAGAACGCTCCCGGTGCCATCGGCCCTTATTCCCAGGCAATCAAGTACGGCGACGTCGTATTCACATCCGGTCAGAT
>JAFTPW010000311.1:0-4637 GCA_017463075.1 Clostridia bacterium | reverse complement strand
TTCTGCATACTCTGAACTCATTCAAGTGGTTGGAAATTTGGCTGCATTTTTAAGTGCTGTCATAACTGCAATTTCAATTGATTGGAGATTATTGTTTTTTGTTGCATTTTCAGTTCTGTTGTGCTATAATGTAGTCGCGGACAGGGGTACGCTCTGCGTTTAAACCGGAAACAGGTGAGATGCCTGTGCGAGACCGTCACCGTAAGTGCTGCTGAAGCCGTCATAAGGAGACCGCAATCCTACGCCATTGGGAAACCGAGAAGGCATGACGGAATACGAAAGTATGGCGCACAAGCCGGGATACCTGCCCCGCTCCGGGTCAAAGCCGCGTCATCCGGCGTTCATTCCGATTGGCTCAGAGTCCGCGAATACTATCAATAACATCAAGGAGAAACAAACATGACGAAAAACTTCAGATCTTTCTTCAAGTATTCCGTTCTGGTTGTGCTGATTGCGGTTACGGCACTGTCCTTCCTGTCCTGCGAAAAGGATGCGGAGACCACCGGCACGGAAATCACCATCACCGTGGAGGTTATCAATAAGGCTGGGGAATCCACCGAGCACACCGTAACCACCACCAAGACCACTCTTGCTGACGCACTGACCGAGTCCGGCATCGCTTCCGGTACCGAGGACGCATACGGTCTGTACATCACCACCGTGGACGGCGAAGTGGCTGATTACAGCGTTGACCAGTCCTATTGGTCCCTGTCCAAGGACGGCGAGGCTCTTATGACCGGCGCATCCGCTACCAACATCGCTGACGGCGAACACTATGAGCTGACCTACACGGTTTACGCAGCTGAATGAAAACGCACAGAAAAATCCGGGACATGATCGTATTCGGGATGCTTGGGGCTTTGATGTTCGCGGCGAAAATCGCGTTTGAAGCACTGCCCAATATTCACCCGATTGCCATGTTCATCATGGTATTCACGATTGTCTACCGGGTTCGCGCACTGATTCCGCTGTACATTTTCGTCCTGATTTTCGGGCTCTACTACGGTTTCTCGATCTGGTGGATTCCGTACATCTACATCTGGACGATTCTGTGGGGGATGACGATGCTTCTTCCGCGTAAAATGCCCGACAAGGCCGCGATGATCGTGTATCCCATCGTGTGCGGGCTGTTCGGACTGCTCTACGGCACGCTTTACGCTCCGGCGCAGGCGATTCTGTTCGGCTACGACTTCCCGACGACGCTGAAATGGATCGCGACGGGACTTCCCTTCGATGCCATTCACGCGCTCGGCAATCTCGGCATGGGTCTGATCGTACTCCCGCTGTCGAAGGTGCTCGCTCGTCTGGAAAAAACAGCATAAAAACAACGGTGTATCGAAAACAATC
This sequence comes from Clostridia bacterium, assembly GCA_017463075.1. Taxonomy (GTDB): domain Bacteria; phylum Bacillota; class Clostridia; order Oscillospirales; family CAG-272; genus UMGS1696. The sequence continues at coordinate 3,290 of JAFTPW010000311.1, read as the reverse complement.
GGTACACCGTTTTGTGTTATTTCTTTTTTGTCTTCTGGTAGAGCGAGAGGACGTACATGAGTACCATCGCACCGCCGGATACGCAGATGAGAATAATGATGACGTTCATCATGTCGCCGCTGGAGGGTGATGTAATGACGTGCTGGGCGATCTGCTCGCGTTCTTCCATGAGGAGACGGAGGCTTTCGGATTCGGATTCCGCTTTTGCGATGGCTTCTTCATCGACGATGGAGCTGACCGGATAACCGTAGAGCTCGATTTCACCGATGTCACCATGGGTATGCAGGTTGACGTAACGGAACATCGTGAAGGCTTCTTCGGGATCGGTTTCGAATGCACGCGGAAGAATCTTGAAGAAACGCCAGTCGGATGCGGCTTTTTTACTGCGGTAGATGGTCACCCACTCTTCGCCGTCGACGGAGCCCTGGATTTCGGCACCCTGATACCGGTCGAGCCAACCTTCACGCGGGAGAAGCCGGATTTCGGTGAGAACATAGGGTTCTTCCATCATCATGCCGGTATAGCAGTCGGTGGTTGCGGCGTTGGTCGGATCGTAGAACGTATGCGGATCGCCATCCCATGCGCGTTCGAAGCTGTCGGCATCGGAGTGGGAGAAGGATTGGGTGCCGAAGAGCTCACCTTCCATCAGCTGACCTTCTTCGGGAGGATCGATTCCCTGCTCAAGGCTGTACGGATATGCCGCGAATACCAACTGAGTCAGAAGGACAACCGTGAGCATGATATATGTAAAGTATAAGAGCTTTTTCACGTCAGATGACACTCCAAGTTTCTATAAACTACATATAGTATATCATATTGTTAACGATTTTGCAATAGTTATTTAAAATTTCACGCAATTTTCACACAAGATTTTTTAACAAAAACAAAAGGCACGGTTCCCTGTTGAGAGAGCCGTACCGTTCTGTCGAATTATGTTTAGGAGAAGAAGATGATGATAAACTGCGACACCAGCACCACGGAAATGAGTGCGATGGGATAAGTCGCCGCGTAGGCAGCCGCAACTTCTTCGGTCTTGGATACGTTGATGAGCGTACCGAGAGCGGGAGTGGAAGTCATGCCGCCGGTGATGGAGCCGAGGTTGTTCAGGAGACTCAGCTTGAGGACGTACTTCGCGAAGAAGAAGCCGATGAACATCGGGAACACGGTCATGAAGATGCCGTAGACGAAGTACATGATATAGAAGTTTGCGACGAAGTCCGCGCCGCCGGGAATACCCGCACCGACAAGGAACAGCACCAGACCCAGTTCGCGGAACAGCTTGAGGGTATGGGAGTCGGGCATCAGGCTGAGCTTGCCGATTCTGCCGAAGTGACCGAGAATCAGTGCGACCAGCAGACAGCCGCCGGTGGTGGTGAGGGAGAAGCAGGTACCGTCAAGTCCCGCAGAGGAAAGCGGAATCTTGATCTTGCCGAGGATGGTGCCGAGCACTGCCGCAAGTGCGAATACCGCGAAGCCGTGGTCGTCCAGCTTGAGAAGCGTGCCGGTGAAGGGCTTCTTCTTTGCTTCCGCTTTGTCATCCTTCACGCTCAGCTTGGAGCGTTCGAGTTCCATGTCAGCCTTCGTTACCTTGGGTACGAGCTGAACGAACAGAACCACGCCGATTACGCCGAAGATGTACGCGATGCCGTGACCGACGGAGACCAGACTGGTCAGGGACGGGTCAACGGTAGCCTTTGCCGCGGAGAATGCGGGCGTGGACGTGAGGGAGCCGGAAAGCAGACCGACGATCATTGCCGTGAAGCCCGCGGAGGTTTCAATGGAGGAGCCGTAGCCGATCACCTTGCCCGCGCAGATGCAGATGACAGCAGCGATACCGCCCGCAACGATGACAACCAGCCCGAGGAGTACGTAGGATTTGAAGTTCTTCTTCATGTTGCCGAAGAACTTGGGACCTGCGATAAAGCCGACTGCGGTTACGAAGAAGATCAGACCGAGGTTCTCGACCACTTCCAGTGCCTTATCGAGGAAATTTACGGTTTCGGTGTCGCCCTTGATAATCATCTGGGATTCCAGAGGACCGATCAGGAGTGCGCCGAAGAGAAGTGCGATGATGAATACGCCTGCATCACCGAGGGACACGCCCTTGATGGTGATTCTGCCGAGTGCATAACCCGCAAACAGAATGCCGAAGATGCAGAGCATGAGAAACGAAATACCGGTGACCGGAATTACGCCGCCAAAAAGATTCATAGTGTCTTAGCTCTCTTTCTTTTTTCTCAGAATGCGTTCTTTTCCACCTTGTCGCTGCCGTGGGTATAAACGGGGAGCAGCTTGGGGGAGCATACGTCGGTTTCGATGCCGGCTTCCTTCACTTCTGCGGCAAACTTCGCGATGTGATCGAGGGTGAGTGCGCCGACTTCGGTGGTCTTTGCCTTTTCGGATGCCTGCTGACCTGCATTGCGTCCGAATACGATGATGTCGAGCAGAGAGTTGCCCATGAGACGGTTTCTGCCGTGGATACCGCCGACAACTTCGCCTGCCGCATAAAGGTTTTCCACGCCGGTCATGCCGTCAGCGGAGATGTCGAGACCGCCGTTCTGGTAGTGGAGCGTGGGATATACGAGAATGGGTTCCTTGCGGATGTCGATGCCGTACTTGCCGAACATGCGGAGCATTGCGGGAATTCTCTTCTCGATGGTGCCTTCGCCGCCCTTGAGTTCAATCATGGGAGTGTCGAGCCACAGACCCATACCGTCGGAGGTATTGAGGCCGTTGTCTCTCGCGGTGCATTCGCGGATGATGGATGCCGCGGATACGTCACGGGTTTCCAGCGGATGCATGAAGACTTCGCCGTTCTTGTTGACGAGCTTTGCGCCGAGGGAACGCACCTTTTCGGTGACGAGCGCGCCGTAGATCTGTTCCGGGAATGCCGCGCCGGTGGGATGGTACTGGAGGGTGTCCGCATACAGGAGCTTTGCGCCGACTCTGTAACCGAGCACAAGACCGTCAGCGGTTGCGCCGTAGTGGTTGGAGGTCGGGAAGCCCTGATAGTGCAGTCTGCCCGCGCCGCCGGTTGCGAGGATGACGGTCTTCGCACGTGCAACGAGGAGCTCGCCGGTTTCCATGTTCATGAGCACCGCACCCGCGCACTTGCCGTTTTCGTCGAGGATGAGTTCGACCGCGGAGGTGAAGTCGACAACCGGAATGCCTCTGTTGAGGACTTCGTCACGGAGGGTTCTCATGAGGTCCGCACCGGAGTAGTCCTCGGCTGCGTGCAGTCTCTTTCGGGAGGTACCGCCGCCGTGGGTTGTTACCATGGTGCCGTCCTC
>JAFTPW010000310.1:0-3785 GCA_017463075.1 Clostridia bacterium | reverse complement strand
CGCCCGCTCGATGACCGCCGTGATGACTTCCGGATACTCCCGCGCCGCATCCACCGCACGGTACAGCACGCCGAACAGCTCCCGGTCGCTGAAATCCCCATCGGTTGAGTAGATATCCGGCATCTCTTCCATTTCGTAATCCCGGTTTCCCTCACGCATCATTTCCATGAAAATTGCGTGCTGCTGTGCTTCAAACGCCTGCATTTCCGCATAATGCGCATCCAGCTCGTCGGGATTTTCAAAATACAGCGCGAAAAACTCCGCGATCATCCCGTTCGGCTCCGATGCCGCATAGGTGTTCGACGCCGTGTACCACGCAATTCCCGAATTGAGGAGCAGGAGAATCACGAGGAATACCCACAGATACCGGATCCCGAACAGCTTTTTCAGCTCATATCCGACAAAATGTCTGTTTTCTTTTTTCGCCTGCACGGGTTCGTCCGCAAGCCTGATCCATTTTTCATCGATTCCGTCGATGGCATTGTATAAAATCCGTCCGCCGTCACGCTTCATGACCGTACACTCCCTTCTCGCTGAGGTATTTTCCGAGTTTCTTCCGCGTTCTGCCGAGCCGTTTTGTCACCGCGTTCTCCGTCATCCCGAAAAACGCCGCGATTTCCTTCACCGGCTCGGAGTACCAGTACCGCCGCACAAACAGCTTCGCGTCCGTCTGCGGAATCGTTTCAAGAAACGCGTCAATCGCGGACGACAGCACACCGTTCTCCAGCAGTTCATCCGGATCATGAGAAAAATCCCGCGTCATGCATTCGTCAAGCTCCGTGAGAACTCCCGCGCGTTTCTCTGCATTCCGGTATTCTGCACGATTGAGCGCCAGATTTTTTGTGATATGTGCCGCATAGCTCCGCAGGCTCACCGGTTTCTCCGGCGGGATCGAATTCCACAGCCGCAGACAGGTATCGTTCAAGCATTCCTCGGCGTCCCGTTCATCCCCCGTGATCTCGCGCGCGACTGTGAGACAAAGCCGCCGGTACACCGCGAGAAATTCCCGCACGGCACCCTCGTCACGGCTCCAGAACATTGCGATAATCTTTCCGTCTTCCGTCGTACTCACCCTTTCATCAGTTGCTTTCACTCTATAAGACCGGTTTTTTCAGAAAATCTGCCATGGTTTCCGGAAATTTTTCAAAAATATTTTTGTGTATCCAGTGTACCACAGAACTCTATCCGTGTCAAGCAAAAAACGCCCTGCTTTCACAAGACGTTTTGCTTCATTCTATTCAAATCATACATACATCCGCATCCATTCGACGGGGTCAAGACCGATCAGCTCCAGCCAGATCACCTCGTCCCACCGCTCACGCATGGATTTTCCGGCAAACACAGGTGCGTCGAGAAGCTCTTCCGCTGTGAAAAACGCCACCCCGTCCGGGATGTCACATCCGCCGATCCAGTACGGTTTCTCATGACCGTCCATCCATCCGATCATGCGCTCCCGGACGTATCCCGTCTGCTTCGGTGAAATGGGATCGGACGCAAAGCGGAACCCGGACTCGTGCAGAAGCTGCGGCTGTTCCGTGAAGACGCGCAGAAACTGCTCAACGGTGAAGGGATTCTCCTGCTTTTCCCAATACTGCCGCGGAATATCGCCCCATACGGGAATATACGGCATGCACCGCTTCTCCGGCGTTTCATTCATCCATTCGCGGCGCAGGTATTCCCTGAGATCCGCACCGTAGTACACGACATCGCGCCCGGCACAGGAAAACACCGGCGGATTCCAGCCGCACATCGGCATAAAACGGCCTCCGTAAACCGGGATCAGCTTCGGCGCGGTATCAGCAACGTCCTCCGGCGTCAGTCCGACCCAGTTGTCACATTCCCATCCGTCCCGCTTCATGTCGTGCACCAGATTCTTCACCGGCGCCTCCATCCATTCGCGGATGTGGTTCACGTTCTTCTCCGAGAAATCGCGCCAGTCCGGGAAGGGCTCAAACTCCCACGCTGTCTGCCACGGATACACAACGGGATTTTTCTCCCGCACCGGGAACGCGCACCGGAAAAAGTCCGCAAGCGATTTCGGGAAATGAATGCCCCAGAACGCTTCGATTCCGTTCAATTCCTCCGTTGTCAGTCCCTTGTCAAACACGATTATCTCCGACAGCGGCTCAATCAGCTCCCGCCGGACCCCATCCAGGTAAATCTCATATGCGTTCATGGAAAAATCCTCCTGTTCGGTATGATACCTTCATGATACCACAAAACGGGAGGATTGTCACGGAAAAAAGTTTGCGAGATCAGATGGATTTTGCGAAAAACGGCTCGTCCGCGTCGATGACGGCGTCATTCTGCACGTCGCATCCGCACAACTCAATCACACCGTCGTCAGACCAGCGTCGGATCAGAGGCGCATCCCCGGTTCCCTGCACCGTCACACCGTCCAGCGTTACCCGGCGGTGATGGCACAGATGCATGAACGCGGGCGGCACTTCGGCAAATTCCACCGAGCAGTCACGCATCACCAGCGTCAGCGGCACGTCGGAATCCCCGTAAGCGTTCAGCGGCAGCCGGATTCCCCGTGCGGTAAGTTTTTCAAACGTCACGTCGCTGAGCGGGCGGTTCTTCTGCCACGTCTCGTTGCCGGAGAAATTGTAGTGCAGCAGCCGGTCGGCGTTGATGATTTCGCAGTTCCGGATGGTGATGTTTCCCGGCTGACGGCGGATTTTACAGCTGAAATCGGCGTAGTACGTGAAGCCCGAGAGCATGTTGAACCGGTGTCCCGCGCCGTCCCGGAGGATGCCGTCCGTGTTTTCCAGCGACGGAGCGGACGCGGCCTTCTCTTCCTTCGTCAAGCTTCCCCGGAACAGATACCGCGCGGGTCCGATCATTTTACAGTTTTCAATCAGGACATCGGTGCCGCCGAACCGGAACGCACTGCACGCCGTATTGCAGACCGTATCCGTCACAGTCACGCCGCAGTTGTCAATGCCGGCAATGCAGTCGTCGCCCGTCTCAAACACGCATCCGGAAATCGTCACGTTGTCGCATCCGGTGAGATGGATTCCGTCGTGTCCGGCGATGGCGCGGAGATTTTTCGCCGTAATGTTCTCCGAGAAGAAGATCGCCTGTGCCCAGTTTGCCGAATCCTTCACGGTGTATCCTTCCAGACGGATGTTCCGGCAGTGATGCATGCTGATTGCGTGAGGTCCGCGGTAGTGCTCTTCGCCGTTCGCGTCATAGCAGTCCCGTCCGTCGATCACGGCGTTTCCCTCTCCGATGACAGCGATATTTTCAGCGTCAATCGCACGGATCAGACCGTTTGACCAGCGGCAGCATGGCTTCATGTTCATCGTCGGATCGCTCCGCTCGGACGGAGGAAGCCACGTCAGATCGCTGATGTAAGCGGGATTGACCGGCTCGAGGGTGTCGGTTTTCCATCCGTAATAGTCCTCGGGGTTCCTGCTCCCGATCAGATGCGCGCCGTCCTCGAGCAGAAGCGTCGTATTGCTGCGGAGCCGGATTCACCCGGTGATGTAGTCTCCCGCCGGGATCACGACCGTACCGCCGCCGCTCCTGAAGCATTCGTCCAGTGCCGCCTGAATCGCGGATGTGCATACACTTCCCGGAACCGCGCCGTATTGTAAAATATTGTAAATCATACCGTTACTTCCCCGCAATGATATCCCGGAAGACCGGCGAGAGAATCTTCCTGTTGTCGTCGTCCACGAGGCTGAACCGGTTGCCGTCGTAAGGCGTGCTGAGGTAGTTCCACAGGCAGGTCGGAATCCCGTGCTCGCGTCAGAAGTCGGTCACGTCGCGCACATATG
>JAFTPW010000309.1:0-4883 GCA_017463075.1 Clostridia bacterium | reverse complement strand
GGAGATGGGGCTCGAGCGTGAGGATGAATTCGCCCTCATGCGCACGGTTGATGACGGCAAGCAGCTCGGGAATGCATCCGACGCCGCGGCCTGCGGGAACGATGGTACCGTTTGCGGCAGCGTCCTTGATGTGCATATAAGTAATGTAGGTTTTCAGAAGATTGTAGGAATGTTCAAAGGGCTCGCATCCGCACTGAATGAAGTTTGCGGGATCGAATACACAGCCCATTCTGCCGTCGAATTCTGCGAGGAGTTCACGGCAGCGTTCGGGCGTATCGCCGTAGATGCCCTTTTCGTTTTCATGGCACAGCTTCACACCGTATTCGTCAGCCACGTCGAGCATTCTGCCGATGCGGTCGATGACTTCCCCGCGGTATTCCTCGTACTTTCCGTCGGGAATGTAGAAGGAGAACATACGGATGCGGGAGGTCTGCATGATGCCGGCAATTTCACAGGTGTTTTTCAGCTTGTCAAGATGCTCGTCCATGTTGTCGGTAATTTTGATTTTTCCGATGGGAGAACCGATGGCGGAAACGGAGATCCCGGAGGATTCCAGCTTTCTGTGCACATCAGCCGCCTGTATGGGAGTGAGATCGGACACATTGATGCCGTCCACGCCGCGCAGCTCGGTCATTCTGACTTTGTTGAGAATAAGACCTTCGATCTGTTCGTCGAGGGATGCGGAATATTCATCGGAAAATGCACTGAGTCTGAATTTTACCATAAAACGCTCCAATCTGCCGATAATGGCAGGAAAAATTTGAGACGGAGAGACTTCTCCATGCTAAATATACTTCATTATATCACGAAAGGTTGAATTTTGCAAGAATCCATTGCGGGATTTTGCGTGAATCCGCATAAAAATCCACAAAAATTTGGCGGAATCCGATGTGGATTTATACCTCCAGCACCGTCACGCCGTAGTCGCCTTCGCCGTATGCGCCTGCACGGAAGCTTTTCACGCGGCTGTCGGACTTGAATCTCTGCCACAGCGCATTGCGGAGCGCGCCGGTTCCCTTGCCGTGGATGATGGTCGCGGTATGCACGCCTGCCACAACGGCGTCGTCGATGTAGCGGTCAACCACAAACCACGCCTCTTCCCCGGTCATGCCGCGCACGTCGCATTCGAGCTTGAATCTCTTGGTGACCTGTGCACGGAACTGGGACTGCTGCTTCTGCTGTGCCTTCTGCGCCTTGTCCGCATCGGTGAGGAGCTTGAGATCCTTTTGGTTGACACGCATCTTCACCGCACCCATTCTCACGTTGCAGTTGCCGTTCTTGTCGGGCTCATCCACAACCGTACCCTGTGTACCGAGGTTGCGGTGCTGGACAACGTCACCCTTCTTCAGCGCGCGCGGCAGGACGTAATCCTCGTCGTCCACATAGTCGCTGACGGGGTTGACGGTGTCGTCGTAATCGCGCACTCTCTGGCGTACATCGCGCTTTGCCTGAGCAAGACGGTCGCCGAATTTCTCGGAATCCTGCTGTTTCTTGACTTCCTCAAGCTGGCTGATGACGTATTCACTGGTCGCACGGGCACCGTCGAGGATATCCTGTGCCTTTTTGCGCATATTGGACGCTTCTTTTTCGGCACCTGCGAGCTTCTTTTCGAGTTCCGCTTCGGTCTTTTTCCGGTATTCCTCAAATTCACGGCGGGATGCTTCGGCTTTTGCGCGTTCTTCTTCGAGTTCATGGCGGGTCGCTTCCAGCTTTTCGATGACCGCTTCAAAATTGCGGGAGCCGGTATCGACAAACTGACCCGCGCGCTTGACGATGACGGAGGACAGACCGAGCTTTTCGGAAATTGCAAACGCATTGGACTTGCCGGGCGTGCCGATGATGAGACGGTAGGTCGGACGGAGGGTGTTCACATCAAATTCGCACGACGCGTTGACAACCCCTTCGGTCTCGATCGCGTATGCCTTGAGCTCCGCGTAGTGCGTGGTTGCGGCGCAGAGGGTGTTGTTCTCCCGGGTTTCCTCGAGGATGGACATGGCAAGTGCCGCGCCTTCAACCGGGTCCGTACCTGCACCGAGCTCGTCGAACAGAACCAGCGAATTTTCCGTCATCTGCTCGATAATCTTCACGATTCCCTTCATGTGAGAGGAGAACGTGGACAGGGACTGCTCGATGCTCTGCTCATCCCCAATGTCGGAGAAAACTTCGTCGAACACGCCGAGCGTGGAGGTATCGTCCGCAGGAATGTGGAGCCCTGCCTGCGTCATGAGCGCAAACAGACCGAGTGTTTTCAGCGTAACGGTCTTACCGCCGGTGTTCGGACCGGTGATGACGACCATTTTGTAATCCTTGCCGAGCGTGATCGTGATCGGCACAACCTTCGCCTTGTCAAGCAGAGGATGGCGCGCGCGGTACAGCTCGATGATTTTTCTGTCGGATACATGGGGCGGTGCGGCGTTCATCTTGTAGGACAGATCCGCGCAGGTGAAGATGAAGGCAAGCTCCGTGATGTTGAGGTAGTCCAGCACCAGTGCGTCGGCGGATACGGCAATGCCTGCGGAAAGATCGCGGAGGATGCGTTCGATTTCGTGCTCTTCCTTCGCCTCAAGCTCGCGCAGTTCGTTGTTTGCCTCTACAACCGCCATCGGTTCGACAAAAATGGTCGCGCCCGACTGGGAAGTATCGTGGATCAGACCGCGGACTTCATTCCGGTATTCCGCCTTGACGGGAATGACGAAGCGTCCGCCGCGGGTGGTGACAATGTTTTCCTGCAGGTACTTGGAGGAGCCGGAAACGTATTTCTGCAAAATGTCCTTGATCTTGTTGTCGGTCAGACGCTTTTTCCGGCGGATTTCACCGAGCTCCGGGCTTGCTTCGTCGGCAACAAAGTCGTCGGCAATGATGGAGCGGGTGATTTTTTCTTCCAGATGCCGGTTCGGCTGAAGACGCTCGAAAATCACGCCGAGGGATGTTTCGGGAGTGCGCTCACCTCTGACGTAGTCCAGCAGAGTCCGTGCAGTCCGGAACACCGCCGCACAGTCGAGAAGTTCGCGCAGGGACAGAATGGCGTCCTTCTCCGCTCTCTCCACGCTCGGACGGATATCCTTGACGCGCCCGAACGACGGCAGACCCTTGATCCCGATCAGCGTTTTGGCGTCGGTGGTATGCTGCTGACGAAGGCGCACCTTCACGATATCGGAGGACGGCGTGAGTGCTCTTGCCATTTCAGCCGCGCCTTCCGTGGGTGCGATTTCCGCCAGCATTTCAAGAATTTTATCAAATTCGAGGGTGTATAATGCTTTTGAATTCATGTTAACCTCTGTTTTATTCGTGTTCCGTGAATTTTTCACGCCTACCGTGAGTTCTCTTCACAGAACGGCTGATTGCATTGCGAAATGATTATATGATATGATAAAAGCGTAAACGGTACCGCTTTCAGCTTACTTTATTACTTTATTGATAGAAATGAGGGATATCATGCTGCCCATTGCCGGAAAAATCCGTTCCCTCCGCCGCGCGAAAAACGTCACGCAGGAGGAGCTCGCCGACGCTCTGAACGTCACATTCCAATCCGTGAGCCGCTGGGAAACCGGTCAGACTTATCCGGACATTACGCTTGTGCCGAAAATCGCCGCGTATTTTGAAGTGACCACGGACGAGCTTCTGGTGTCGGATGAGGAGACGCGGGAACGGGAAATCCACGAAATCTTCCGGGACTGTCAAAAAGCCTCGGAACAGGAGGAAGACCCGCTCAGACGGTACGAAATGCGTCGGAAGGCACTGTCCGCCCTGCCGAAGAATCACCGGTACGCCTATCGGCTGATGGAGCTGATGGTCCGGGATCTGATTTTTTACGACACACTTCCACGCGAAGAAGCACTGCCGGTTGTAAGGGAATTCTGTGAAACTCTATTGAATCAGCCCGTCGATCTGTACAGCCGCAAGCTCGCGCTGAGCCATATTTTCGATTATGAAGACGAAGACCGGCTCGCTGACTGGAAGAAATATGCCATTGACTATTCTCTCGAGAACCAGCTCATGGAGCATCGCTTCTACGTGCGGGATGAATATGACCGCCACAATCTTCAGATGCAGCAGAATCTCTGGATGACGCTCATGCGGATTTTCCCCTGCCATCTGACCAAAATCCATCCCGATGACGGCTCCGCAGAAGAACGGACGGCACGGGAAAACCTGATTGCAGCTGACACCGCGTTCCGGCTGTACGATCTGTTCCGCGAAGACCGGGACAACGATTACGACATTTTTATCGAACCGCGTGCGTGGAACTGGCTGTTTATCGCGAAATGCCGGTTCCGGCTCGGGGAAACGGAAGAAGCGTACGATGCACTGGAGAAATCCGTGGCACTGTTTGAGAAATTCTTCACCATCCCGGAGGACACGGAGCTTCGCTGTTCCCATTACTGCTTCGATCTGCTGTATGTCGGCTGGAATCGCTTCGGGCTGTACAACGGCGGGGATATGCGGAGTTATCACCACAATCTCATGTCCGCGCTCAATGTCGAAGAAGGACAGTGGGAGTGGTTCCGTCCGCATATGCACGAAGAACGCTTTGCCGCACTCAGAGAGAAAGCAAAGTCCTTCGATCCGTACCGGCGCCGTCTCATGCAGTGATCGAAAAATTCTCTGTCTGATTGAGAACACCTCACTGAACAGCTTATTGCTTTTGTCGAAAAATTATGCTATCATATAGTCGGAACCGGTTCAATCCAATGAAACGAGGACAAAGCAATGACACTGCCAACCGCAAACATAATCCGCACCATGCGGCGGGAGAATAACGTGACACAGGATGAGCTTGCGCAGGCTCTGGGCGTGTCCTATCAGGCCGTCAGCCGCTGGGAAAACGGACAGGCGTACCCGGACATCGAGCTTCTGCCGAAGATTGCCGCTTATTTCGGAAT
>JAFTPW010000308.1:0-2551 GCA_017463075.1 Clostridia bacterium | reverse complement strand
TCCGCCGCAGTTTTCACGATGCTTTCCGTGGTGTAGAGTCTCTCGTCCCGCATCAGCAGGGAAGTCAGTGCGGCAAGCTCCCTCTCGCGGTAGGAAATGTACGTCCGTCCGAGGTCATCCGTGATGCTGTCGGTCTTCTCGCACATCCGGCACCGGAGAGAGGAGCTGAGCTCGGGCATCTCCTTTTTCGACGGACACATCTGTTCCTTCGCGAGGAGCATCACGCATCGCAGCTCCGGCACATGCTTCTGCAAAAGCGCCGCCGCATCGAGAGCCGCACGACCCGTCACGGTCTTCGCCGTCAGGTAGAACACGCGGTCAGCAATCCCGTCGCCGAGTGCCTTGACAGCCGGGAAGAGCGAGGACATGGTTTTCCCGATGCCCGTCGGCGCGGATACGAGAAGATTGTGCCCGTGCTTCATCGCGGAATACGCCCGCTGGATGAACTTCGTCTGCCCGCCGCGGATGGAACGGTAGGGAAACGGCATTTTCTTCGCCTGCTCCGGGAAATCCGTCATCCGCCGCGCGAAAACCTCAATAAACGGATGCGCACGTGCGAGAAGCGACTCAAACATCCGGGAAAGCGCCATCCGCGTGAACGGTGCGGCAAACGAAATCCGCTCGCCGTCGGAACGTCTCAGAAACGTCAGCTTCACGAAGACCAGCGGAAGCTCATACCGCTCGGCGTAAAGATGCGCGTAGATGGCAGCCTGCGCGAAATGTGCCGGATCGGAAAACGGAGTCAGCCCGCGCGGGAAGGAGGCAAGGGTCTTCACTTCCTCGACGGTATGATTTCTGCCGTCAAAGGAGATACTATCGGCAAACCCCTGCACGCACACGGAATACTCGCCCGAGAATACGGACAATTCCAGCGGAACCTCCGTCGTCACACCCGGCTCGGAAACGGCATCGGTCTCATACGCGTGATGCAGAGCCGTCCCGTGCTCAGACGGTGAGAGGGAAGTCTCGGCGGCGTCAAATTCGGAGGGAATTCCGTCCGAGTCCGCATTCACGCGCACAAACCCGAATTTTTCGGTCATCACCCGCACGTTCTCCCGCTGATACGCATACGCCGCCAGCTCGGTCACAGAGAGATAAACCCGGTATTCGTCCCGCACAAACCGCATCGTGTGTCTCCTTTCGGTGAAATCCAGTAAAATCGTGAGGTTATTATACCACAATCGCGGGAGAAATACAAGAAAGAGCGTAATGTTGTTGCAAATTGCGGGAATTTGTGGTATAATACGGGGGAATAAGATAGAAATAACGGATTCACGCCTCATCCGTCACGATTTTTTCAGAAAAATCGTGCCACCTTCCCCACAGCGTTTGGCGGTCTGAAATCGTCAATATGTGCGGGGGAAGGCATCCTGTGTTTCAAGCCCCGCAGCAGCGCCGTATGGTATTATGCGGTTTACAGTAAATTACGCCTGACATCCGATTCGTGCTGCGGAACGAAAAGTTGAAGAAGCCTTCCCCTGCACGCACTGGAAATTTAAGCTGCAAGAACGCAATGGGGAAGGGGGACCGCCGTATTTTCAAAGAAAATGCGGTGGTGGATGAGGCTCTGCACAGTACACCGCAACCCAACACCCACGAACCCACCCACCCCAAAACCACACAAGAAAGGCATAACCTCTATGGTACTCGAACATAAACAAACCACCGTTGCCTACCGATGCCCGGAATGCGGCGCGTCCGTGATGTCCATGGTCGGCATTTTCGCGCTCACCGCCGATATGATCCGGCTGAAATGTCCCTGCGGCGGCTCCGAAATGGAAATCGTCTACACGAAGGACAAGAAAATCCGCCTGAACGTGCCCTGTTTCCTCTGCCCGACGCCGCACAGCTATATGATCTCCTCTTCGATGTTCTTCGACAAGGAAATTTTCCGCCTGCCGTGCAGTTATTCCGGCGTGGATATCTGCTTCATCGGCAAGCAGGATAAGGTGCAGGCAGCCGTTGCCGAGTCCGAGAAGGAGCTGTTGGAGATGCTCGGCGATACCCCGTTTGAGACGCTCACGCAGAGCCGCGGCGAAAATCTCGAGCTTGCCGACCCGCAGATTGCCGATATCGTCATGTACGTCGTGCGCGAGCTTGCCGAAGAAGGCGCAATCCGCTGCAACTGCCCGGATGAGGGAGACTACGAAGTCGAAATCCACGACAGCTTCATCCGCATCAGGTGCAGACAGTGCGGCGCAAAGAAGGACGTCTCCGTCCAGAGTACCCTCCAGGCACAGGAATTTCTCGAATCGGATGAATTGGTACTTGAATAATGCATTCACAAAACCCCGCGCACCGCATACCATGATACCAGAGCAGAGGAAATCCGGCAGGGTCTCCCGACGCTCGAATTCAAAATACGGCTGAACACAGCCCGGAGGTTTATCATGGGATGCTTCTGCAACTTCTTTGAAAACGACACCCTCGCGTGGATCATCATCATCGTCCTGCTTCTCCTCATCCTCAATTGCAGCTGCTGCAACTAAGCGCAAAAGCGCAGTAGTAGGCAGACTCACCCAATAACAAAAGCGGCGTATCGCTACGGGAT
>JAFTPW010000307.1:0-5762 GCA_017463075.1 Clostridia bacterium | reverse complement strand
ATACGGACTATTATTTCGTCGTCAGCGGCGGAACGGAGGCAGAGTGATATGATCCGACTGGAAGACAGAGAATTTGAGAATGAAATCATCGGCGGCGGCAGTCACATTGCGGTGCCTTTTCAGGTGAGCATGGCACCCGACGGCACACTGGATCTGCTCGTCTACTCGTTTGCCGAAAAAATCGCGGCTGAGTTTGAAGAAAAGTTTGCCAAAGATCCCTTTTCCCGTGAAGCGAAGGCGTTTCTCGAGGAAAAACTCGCGCCGGTCATGGAAGAACTTGACTACGACACCGATGGTGCGGCAGAGCGGATTCAACTCGAGTACCGCTGTGATGCGCCGGATGCATCGAAAATTCTGCCGGAATGCGAGCTGATTGACACCCTTGACGGTGAGGACTGGGATGAGCTCCCGCTTGACGAGTTTGAGCTGGATGCGGACAACCCGATGGACCGGATGGCAGTGATCCGCGCGGACGGGAAGATCGTCTGTTATGCGGGCGTGAACGACATCTGTGAGGATGACGGACTGCTGGAAGTGACCGTGGAATGCGAAGCGGATTACAGAATGCGCGGGTACGGCGTGTCCTGCATTGCAAAGCTCACGGAATACCTCCTGTCCCTCGGCGAGGATGTGAAATACGTGTGCGCGGACGACAATCTGGCATCGGCGAAAACCGCGGAATCCGCCGGATACACCCTGCACGTGAAATGCATGCCGTATGTGTGCTACAAATTGGAAGAAGACGAAGAATACGACGAAGAAGACCCCGAATGAGAGGATGATTGCAAATGGCGTATGATGCCGGTATGCTCAGGTTCTTTGTTGCCGAGCTGAACTCAAAGCTGACTAACGGAAAAGTAGATAAAATTTACCAGCCCACCCGGGATGAAGCGGTTTTCGTGATCCGCTGTGCCGGGGAAGAGCACCGTCTCGATATTTCCGCAGGCGGCAACGGTGCGCGGATGAACCTGACTTCCATCAAGCCGGAGAATCCCGCGGTTCCGCCGATGTTCTGTATGATGCTGCGCAAGCACTTTTCCGGTGCACGGTTCGCAAGGGCAGAACAGCTTGGATTCGAGAGAGCGGCGCGGCTGACCTTCGATACCCACGATGACATGGGATTCGCAACCCGGAAGCACATTATCTGCGAGCTGATGGGGCGGTTTTCCAACATCATCATCACGGACGCGGACGACAAAATCATCGGTGTTCTGAAATCCATCGACTTTACAACCAGCGAAAAGCGGCAGGTGCTCACAGGAATGAAGTACGAGATGCCGCCGAAGCAGGACAAGCTGGATCCGCTGGAAACCGACGAGAAGACCTTCAAATCCATGGCGGCGGCTGAGGATGAGAACAAAGCGGCGGAAAAGTTCATCATGCACCACTTCGCCGGAATCTCGCCCCTGATCGCTCGGGAAATCGCGTACCGTGCCGCCGGAAAGACCGACGCGACGCTGAAGGAATCCGCACGCGAGCTGACCGCGAAGTTCTTTGACGTGATTGAAAACATCAAAAACCTCACCGGAACGCCGTATATTGTGAAAAACAGCGACGGCATCCCGGTGGAATACGCGTTCATGGAGATCCGACAGTACGGAAACACGCAGACAGCGGAGCCCGTGGAATCCTTCGGCAAGCTGATCGACATGTACTTCGGCGAGCGCTCGCGGGATGAGAGACTGCACCGGAAAGCGGGCGACCTCTTCAAGCTCCTGTCGAACGCGGAGACGAGAATCATCAAGAAGATGAACCTCCAGCGCGACGAGCTTGCGGCATGTGACGACGGCGAAAAGTTCAAGCTGTGGGGCGACCTGATTACGGCGAACATCTGGCAGCTTGAGCGCGGGATGACCGAGTGCAGACTCGTGAATTATTACAGCGAGGACTGTGAGGAAATCACCGTTCCGCTCGACAAGAGACTGTCCCCGTCGGCGAATGCGCAGGTTTACTACAAGAAATACAACAAATCCAAGGCGGCGCGGGTGCATCTGACGGCACAGCTTGCGGCAGCGGAGGAAGAGCTGGCATATGTTTACACGGTTCTTGACGCGCTCTCCCGTGCGGACGGCGAAAAGGAGCTGAATGAAATCCGCGCCGAGCTGTATCACAGCGGATACGCGTCGAAGATGAAGAATTACACCGAGAAAAAGCAGACCCAGCCGAGCATCACGAAATATAAAACCACGGACGGACACACCGTTCTCTGCGGACGGAACAACATCGCAAACGATTACCTCACGACCAAGCTCGCGGAGCGTTCGGACTGGTGGTTCCACGTGAAGAATCAGCCGGGATCCCACGTGGTTCTGGTGAATCTCGACGGCGAGGACGATCCCTCCGAATCCGCGTTCACCGATGCGGCTGAAATTGCGGCGTACAACTCCAAGGCGCGCGGCGGCGTCATGATCCCTGTCGACTACACCAAGGTCGCAAAGGTCAAGAAACCCGCCGGAGCCAAGCCGGGTTACGTTATCTACACGACCAACTGGACGGCGTACGTGACACCGGATGAGGAGAAAATCCAGAAAATGAAGCAGAAAAACTAAGGCATTGCCCGAGACAAGGAGATACTGCCATGACAAAATTCAACTACAAGCACAAAGTGACCATCGCCGGACACCGCGGTGACCCGAAGGCTGTGCCGGAAAACACCATCGCATCGTTCCGCTCGTCTGTGGAAAAGGGCGCGGATATGCTTGAGCTCGATGTGCACATGACCAAGGACGGCGAAATCATCGTCATGCATGATGACAAAGTCGACCGCACCACGAACGGCACCGGACGCATCTCGGAAATGACGCTTGCCGAGCTGAAGGAGCTCTCCTGCGGCGAAAAGGACGGCGAGATTCTCAGAGTGCCCACGTTCCGCGAGTTCTGCGAATTTGTCAAGCCGTACGATGTGATGATTAACGTGGAGTTCAAGGACTACTTCGACACTCACGGCGACGAGTTTTCCGACCTGAGCATGCGCAGAACCGTCGGCATCATCGAGGAATTTGATCTGTCCGACAGAGTTGTCATGAACAGCTTTGACGCGCACATTCTGAAAAAGCTCGCGGAAATGAACGGCGGAAAGTACCGTACCCACGGCTTCTATCCATACAGCATCATGCGCAATGTGGAATCCGATCCCACGGAATATCTCTACTGCGCGTGCATGTTCGATTACAACGCCGAAAACGCGAAGTTTTTGCAGGATCACGGCATCGAAACCTGGCTGGGCGCCGGTGTTGTCACAAAGGAACAGTTTGAATGCGGCATCGGTCTTGGGGCAGTGCTCTTTACGACCAACGATACCGCTGAGGCAATCCGCATCTGCACCGAGCTCGGTGTGAGATAAATCGCAATTTACTGTAACTGAGGGGGAGGGAAACCGCTTTTTCACCGAAGCGGGAGAATATCATGAACAAGAAAGTATTTGCATTCGACCTGGACGGAACGCTTACCGAGCACCGCACATGGATCACCGATGAAAATCTGGCAGTGCTGGACAGCCTCAGGGCGCGCGGAATCCGCATCGTTATGGCGGGCGCGGGACAGGCAAGACGGATTTTCAAGCAGATGCGGGAGTATCCCGTGGACGCCATCATCGGCAACTACGGTTTACAGTACGCGATTTACCGCGATAATCTCGGCGATATCGAGGTTGTGCGCGACCTGACACTGCCCTGTGACCGGGAATCCGTGGAAAAGCGCGTGACATTCCTCAGAGAAAAGCACGGTTATACCGAATTTGCCGGAGACAACGTGGAATTCCATCCGTCCGGATGTGTGACATTCCCCATTCTCGGCACCAAGGCTGAGATTTCCGACAAGCTCCGCTTCGACCCCGACCGGAAAAAGCGCCGCGCGTTCTATCAGGAAGTGGTTGATCTTTTCCCGGAATATACCGTTTTTGTCGGCGGCTCGTCTTCTTTTGACATGGCACCGAACCCTTACAACAAATACCACGCTCTCGACGTCTTCTGCAAAGAGGAAGGCTATGACCACGCCGAGCTGACCTATTTCGGTGACGACTACGGTCAGGGCGGAAACGACGAGGCGGTTTATCGGTCCGATTTTGAATTCGTGAAGGTGGACAAATACACCGACCTGCCGAAGATCATGGAAGAATACCTGAAAACACTGGACTGAAATGAAATACATCGAAAAAATCGCCGTCACGGATCAGGATGCGCGGAAAAACGCGGTTCTGGAGATCCTTGACGGACTTGAAATTCCGTATGGAATTCACGATACGTTGCGGGATGAGAAATCCGTGTCGAATATCGTGGTGTCGCTGAATCCGTCGTCCGCGCGGCTCGTCATCGGTGCGCACTGGGACAGCGTCGGCGGAAGTACGGGTGCAAACGACAACGCATCCTGCTGCTCCATCCTCATCCGGCTTGCACAGCGGCTGAAAACCATGGACAAAAGCGTGGATCTCGTCTTCTTCGACCGTGAGGAGCAGGGCTGTCTCGGCAGTCAGGCGTACATCGACGAAACCGGACGCGAGAACATTGCCGCCATGGTGAATCTCGATGTCTGCGGCGCGGGTAAGCATGTTGTCATCTGGGGCAAAGGAAACACGGACAACCCGGCGTTCTGCGGGATCATGAACTCCGCCAATCTCGAAAAGCACGGCGTGACGGATCTTCCGTGGCTCCCGAACGGGGACGACCGCAGTTTTGATGCCGCGGGAATTCCGAACATCACCGTCTGTACGCTAGATTCGGGTGATCTTGATGTGTTCCGCACGGTTTGTGCAAAAATCGCGGCAGGTCAGCCCATGACGGAAGACGACAACCGTGCGTTCCACGATGCAGCCGTGCTCAAAACCATGCACAACGGCGCGAACGACAGCATTGCCGCAGTATCGCAGGAAGCCGTGGACGCAGTTTTCGCTTTTGCCGCGGACGGATTGTAATCAAAAACAAAATAAACGGGACTTCCGTCACGGATTTGTGAATCGGAGTCCCGTTTTCTGTTATTTGTTCAGCTGGGCGCGGAGGAATTCTGCAACAGCTTCGGCGAGGATCCGGTAGCCGGTGTCGTTGAGATGAACGCAGTCGCTGAAATATTCGGCGGACAGCGGCTCGCAGACAGCAAACAGATCGTCCACGGGAATTCCCATTTTTACCATGGCTTCCGTGCCGACCCGGTTGTATCCGCGGATTTCATCGGTGGATCTCGGACTGCCGCAGGGAAGATCGGCGGGATTCATCGGCGTCGTTGTGGCGTAGGAAATCAGCGCATCCGGGAAGTATTTCTTCAGCCGGGACGCGATCCGTTCGACATTGTGCGCATAGACGGGCAGGGATGTGAGCGGTTCTTCTCCGGGCCCGCCGAATCGTGCCGCATCCCACTGACCGTTGTTGAAATGCACGGCGGCAACACGAGCGGGATCGCAGAGATTGACCCAGAACTCGAGGTTTTCGAGCGTGAAATGGGTGCATCGGCAGTTTCCTTCCGGGAAAACGACTTCGTACTCATCCGCCAGCAGTTCGCGGACAATCTGACAGTACCCCATGCGGATGGAGTCGCCGATCAGAAGAATCTGAGGCTTGTTCATAGCTTTCTCCTTTGCATACAGAAAAGGGACTGCACGGTGTACAATCCCTTTGTGTTTTTCAAAAATTACAGCTTGGAAACGATAGCTTCGGTGTCGGAAGCGATCATGAGTTCTTCATTGGTGGGAAGAACGTAAACCTTGACCTTGGAATCGGGAGTGGAGATTTCAACGGTGTTGGGCTGATGGTGAACGGTAGCATTGAGTTCCT
>JAFTPW010000306.1:0-14951 GCA_017463075.1 Clostridia bacterium | reverse complement strand
TCGGAATCGACTTGTGTCCGGACAGACCGACGGTTGTGGGACCGTGTTCGCCGTACGCGCCGGTGTTGGAGAGGGTGTACACATCCATCGCGCGGATTTTGCCGTCACGGTCAGCGCCGATCTTCACGCGGATTTCCATTTCATGACGCGGCGATCCGGCGATCTGCGATTCCTCGCGGGTGTAGATCAGCTTGGCGGGACGTCCGGTTTTCAGCGTAACGAACGCCGGATAGACTTCGCAGACAGCGGTCTGTTTTGCACCGAAGCCGCCACCGATCCGGGGTTTTTCCACGCGGATTCTGCTCTTCGGAATGCCGAGTGCGCGGGACAGAATCCGGCGGCAGTGGAAGACGATCTGGCTCGATGCAACCACGTGGAGTCTGCCGTAGCGGTCCATCTCGGCGTATGTCCGGAAGGTCTCCATCATCGCCTGATTGAAGGATTTTGTGTGGTATGTCCGGTCGATGACGACATCGCAGTCGGAGAGAACGGCGTCCACATCCCCATCGGCGTTGACTTCGCTTGCCACCAGATTCCGCTTCACATCTCCGCCGACTTCGCACGGAGGGAACCAGTCGTCCTCGGGATGCACCAGAACCGGATTGTCCAGTGCCTTGCGGAAATCCAGCACCGGTTCGAGCACTTCATAGTCGATTTTAATCAGCCGCATCGCTTTTTCCGCAGCTTTTTCCGTTTCCGCCGCAATGATCGCCGCCGCGTCGCCTGTGAAACGGACATGCCGGTCGAGAATCAGACGGTCATAGGGGGAGGGCTCGGGGAAGGTCTGACCGGCGATGGCAAACCGCTGCTTCGGAACGTCCTCCCACGTGAAGATATCCACGACGCCGGGGACCTTCTTCGCAACGGAGGTGTCGATTGTTCGGATAATCGCGTTCGGATGGGGCGAGCGGAGGATTTTCACCACCAGCGCATCGGCGGGCGTGATGTCATCGGTGTAAACCGGCTTGCCGAGGAGCAGCTGCATGGCGTCCTTTTTCCGTACGGATTTGTTGACGGATTTGTAGTCCTTGTGTTCCATCATCTGCCTCCTTTGCGGCTGTCGAGATACTTGCGGATTCCGCGGAGCTGACCTTCATATCCGGAGCACCGGCAGAGATTGCCCGCCAGATACGCCAGAATTTCGTCGTCCGTCGGATCGGGATTTTCGCGGAGCAGGGCGATTGTGTTCATGACAAAGCCGGGATTGCAGAATCCGCACTGATCCGCGCCCTGATCGGCGATGAATCCGACAAAATCCGCCGCTTCTTCCTGAAGTCCTTCGAGTGTTAGAATTTCGTGACCGTCCGCGCGGGAAGTCAGCATGGAGCAGGAGAGAATCGGCTTTCCGTCCATGAGCACGGTGCAGAGTCCGCAGTTTGAGGTTTCGCATCCCCGTTTCACGCTGTAACAGCCATGTGCACGGAGAAAATCAATGAGAAGCAGATCGGGTTCAATGGATTCCGTGATCCGTCTGCCGTTGAGTTTCAGCTTGATTTCCATCATTCCATTCCTCCCATCTTCATCAGACTGCGCGCGGTGAGAACCTTTGCGAGATGCGTCCGGTAAGCGGCTCCCGCACGGAGATTGCTGCCGGTTTTCACGTGTTCCGCGGTGTATGCGGCGAATGCTTCCGCGCTTTCCGGTGTGATGCCGCCCGCAAGAAGTCCGGTTTCGTCGCGGATGAGGACAGCACGGCCCGGGCGCGCACCGATGACGGCACGGATTTCGCCGCCGATGTCGGATACGGCGCAGGTGAGCGTGGGGAAGTCGGTTCTCTGATTGCGCATCGCGGTGTAAACGATTCTGCCGGGTGTTTTCTTCACGATCAGACGCACGAGAAGATCCCGGTCGTAATACATGGATGCAAACTGTTCCAGCGGAATAACGCCGCCCTTGTATAATTCAACCGAGGTATCCATGGCGAGGAGGAGCGTCAGCACATCGGAGAAGCCGAAGCGTCCCCAGATACTGCCGCCGACGGTCGCGAGATTGCGGAACTGCACGCCGACGATGGGACTGACCGATTCCGCCGCCGCATTGCGTGTGTATGCATTCAGCCCTTCATGAAGCTCGAGCTGACGCAGCGTCACCATTGCGCCGATGGAAAACTCCGTGTCCGTTTCTTCGATGGTGTCAAGTCCGAGATCGCACAGGTCGATGGCGGTGTTCACGTTGGAGCGGCTCATTTTCGTCCACAGCATGCCCGCGACGATGCGGTTGTGCCGGTTCTGATTGAGCTGCCATGCCTCCTCGAGACTCTGCGCACGGACGTATTTCTGTATGTTAATCATTGAAATTACTCCTGTTTGAGAGGTTTGCAGTGGTTTCTGTTATAGAATATTATATCAAAATGTATTGATTTTGACAAGCCGAAATGGTATAATTCCGTTATACAAATCATTTTGAGGTGAATTATCATGAAAAAACTCGTATCCCTGCTGCTGGTACTGGCGATGACTGGATCCATGGCGGCATGCGCAAAAAACGACACTGCCGAAGACCAGAACGATGGCGGCGACTACTACCCGATCACGGTTACCGACCAGGCAGGCCGAGAAGTTGTCATCGAAGACGAGCCGGAAAAGCTGGTCAGCGGCTACTATATCTCCACCAGCGTTCTCATCGCGCTCGATCTTGACGAAAAAATGGTCGGCATCGAGGCAAAGGCGGACAAGCGCGCGATTTACTCCCTCAGCGCACCGGATGTAATCACACTGCCCAGCGTCGGCTCCGCGAAGGAATTCGATCTGGAAGGCTGTGCGGCTCTGGAACCCGACCTTGTCATTCTGCCGCTCAAGCTCAAGGATAAGGCGGAAACCCTGACCTCCCTCGGCATTGACGTTCTTCTGGTGAATCCCGAAAATCAGGAGCTTCTGAACGGCATGATTGATCTCATTGCCGATGCTACCAACACCGGGGACAAAGCGGCTGAACTTCTCGCCTTCACCGAAGCACAGGAAACCCGTCTGACCGAAACGCTCGCAGGCGCGGACAAGCCCACCGTATATCTCGCCGGCAACTCCTCCATGCTCTCCACGGCAGGCGACGCGATGTATCAGTCCGACATGATCCGTCTCGCTGGCGGTATCAATGCGGCGGCTGAACTGACCGACACCTACTGGGCGGAAATCAGTTACGAACAGCTTCTCACATGGAATCCCGACTACATCATTCTGGCGTCCGACGCGGATTATACCGTGGAAGACGTTCTTGCGGATCCCAATCTTGCGACCTGCCGGGCGATTGCACATAAGACCGTCTATCAGATTCCCGACAAGGCAGAAGCGTGGGACAGCCCGGTACCCAGCGGAATTCTCGGTTCCGTATGGCTTTCCGGCGTGATTCAGCCCGATCTCTGCCCGCAGTCCGAAGTGGACGACATAATTGATGCGTACTATGAAACCTTCTATGACTTCACGTACAGCGAAAAGTAAATTTCTCTGCACAGCCGGGGTGATCGTTCTGATCGTCCTGACTGCTGTCAGTTTGTTCATCGGAAAGTACCCGCTGGAGCCGTCAAAAATCCTCGCCGGGGATGAAATGCAGGTGCGGGTCTTTCTCACTCTGCGGCTCAGCCGTGTCATCGTCGGCGTCATCGGCGGATTTGCACTCGGCACGGCGGGATTTGTCTATCAGACCGTGTTCCGTAATCCTCTGGCGTCCCCCGATATCATCGGCGTTTCGTCAGGGGCGAGTGCGGGTGCGGCGGCGGGAATTCTGTTCCTCTCCGGCACGGCGGCTGTCACGGCTTCGGCGTTCTGCGGAGCATTGGCGGCGGTTGTGCTTGCTCTGGCACTCTCATCCCTCGACAGATCCGGCAGAAAGGGTACAATCGTCCTCGCCGGAATCGCGGTGCATGCCCTTGCACAGACGGTGCTCATGTTTTTGAAGCTGACGGCGGATCCGGAGCGCGAGCTTGCGTCGATCGAATACTGGATTATGGGCAGTCTCAGCGGGATCAGCGCGTATTCCATCGGCGGAAACATGATCCTCTGCGGCGTCTGTCTTGTGATTCTGTTCCTCCTGCACCGGCAGACGATTCTTCTGTCCGCGGAGGAAGGGGAAGCGCGCATGCTCGGCGTCAGCGTCGGAAAAATGCGGCTGGCAGTGCTCATGACCGCTACGCTCACGGTTTCCTGCGTCGTCAGTCTGACGGGTCTGATCAGCTTTGTCGGACTGCTCGCGCCGCATGCCGCTCGGATGATGACAAAGCACAACCGCATTTCCACGATGCTTCTCAGCGGTGTTCTCGGCGGATGCCTGCTGACCGGTGCGGACATTCTCGCGCGGAGTATGGCACAGGCGGAGCTTCCGGTGAGCATCTTTACGAGTCTGCTCGGCGCACCGTTTCTGGTATATCTGATCGTGAAAGGCAGGCGGGAGTTGTGAGTTTTCTTGAAATATCGAACCTGACAGCCGGATACGGCGGCAAACCGGTGATTGAAGACGTCTCTTTCACGGTGGAATCCGGGTGCGTCATGGGCATTCTCGGCGCAAACGGGAGCGGAAAAACGACACTGCTCAAATCCGTCTGCGGAATCCTGCCGCACAGCGGTTCCTGCTCCGTGAACGGAATCCGACTGGAAGAGCTCGCGCCGAAGAGACTGGGACGCTCGTGCAGCTACATCCCCCAGCGTAGCGGGATTTCAATTGACATTTCTGCAATTGACGTGGTGCTGATGGGGTTCAACCCGAAACTCGGTCTGCTCGAGCATCCGGGCGAATCCATGAAGAATCAGGCGCGGCAGGCACTCGCTGAAGTCGGACTGGCGGGACGGGAAGAGGACAACTACCTCCATCTCAGCGAAGGGCAGAAGCAGCTGTGCATTCTCGCACGTACCTTGATTTCCGATGCGGAGCTTCTTCTGCTGGACGAGCCGGAGAGTGCGCTTGACTTCCGGTACCGCGGGCGGGTGCTTGATATTCTGCGGAATCGTGTGCGTGACGGCGCGGCGCTGGTGACCCTGCATGACCCGAATCTCGCGCTCAACCGATGCGACCGGCTTCTCCTCCTCGGCGGCGGGAAAATTCTGTCGGTGCTCGATCCGGCAAACGATCCGACAGACAGGATGGAAACCGCGCTTTCAGCAATCTACGGTCCGGTCAGTCTCTGCCGATGCCGGGATAAGCAGGGCAGGGAACAGCTCGTGATGCTGAGGGAGGACGTATGATGCATATGACATCTGACGCAGTTCTCCGGGCATTTCAGGCGAGCGGAAAACGCCACCTGATCGTCACCGGCGGACGGAAATCCGGCAAGACCACGCTTCTGAACGAACTGGTTCCCGATCCGATGCCGGGCGTTGTCACATGGGCAGTCCCGAAATCCGCGGTGTATCTGCGTGACGGCGTTACAGGAGAAACCGCGCAGGTCGGCGTATTTGACGAAAGCATTCCCGGGGAAGAAAACCGGATGCGGCTGATCCCTGACGGATTTACGGAAACGGGAATTCCCGCACTGACCCGGGACGGTGATTGGCTGAAAATTGACGAGATCGGCTATCTCGAGACGGAATGCGAACCGTACTGTGAGGCTCTTCTCCGTGTGTTCGGCGAAAAACGCGTCATTGCCGCAGTGCGGAAGCAGGACATTCCGTTTCTGAGCGCACTCTGCCGGCGGGATGACGTATTTACGGTGGATCTTGACCATCCGTACGGCAATCTCGGATGCGTCATCATGGCGTCCGGGGAGGGAAAACGCTTCGGCTCGAACAAGCTGACGGCACAGTTTCTCGGCAGACCGCTGATTCAGCATGTCATCGAAGCGACCGATGGGATTTTCAGCCGCCGGGTCGTCGTGGCGCGTCATCTGTCCGTCGCGGAACTGTGCCGGGAAAACGGAATCGACGCGATTCTGCACGGTCTGCCGTACCGCAGTGACACCGTGCGGCTCGGGATCGAAATGCTCGCGGACACGGACGGATGCCTGTTCTGTCAGGGAGATCAGCCGCTTCTTTCCCGCGAAACCGTATCGGCAATGGCTCTCTCTGCTGTGAACGATCCTTCCTCCATCTTCCGCGCATCGTACGGCGGAGTCGGAGGTTCACCGGTGCTTTTTCCGCAATGGACGTACGGCGAGCTGGCAGATCTGCCTGAAGGAAAGGGCGGCGGCGTGCTCGTGAAAAAATATCCCGGCTCCGTGAAGCATGCAGAGGTACGGGATCCGGCCGAACTGCGGGACTGCGATACCCCGGAAGACCTTGCGGAACTGGAACGGACAGCCTTGGAACGGATTTATACCAATTTTTTATAAACCTGTGCAGAACGGCTTGCATTTTAGAAGATAACAGGCTATAATATCTTCAAATAACCAATTGAAATGAGGATCGTATTATGACATCCAGAGAAAGAGTACGTGCCGTCCTGAATCACCGGATGCCCGACCGGGTTCCCAACGGACTCGGCGGATGCGAAACGGAAGGTCTGCACATCGTCGCATACGGCAATCTGCAGAAGGTACTCGGCGTGAACGGACTTCCTCCGAGACTTGATACCTTCATGACAAACGCGGTGTTTGAAGAAGACGTCATCGCCGCGATGGACGGGGATATCATCCTGCTCTCGTCTCCGAGAATGTGCCCCAGCAGGCTCAGAAGCTATCCGAAAGAGCAGTGGAAGGAGCAGGTGCTCTGGGGAAAGACCTTCCGCGTTCCCGTGCGTGAAAAATTCCGCGAAGAACCCGACGGAACTACCGTATGGGAAACCGCAGGCAGCGCCATCTGTCCGCCCGGCATGTATTTCTTCGATCACAAGGGAAACACCGACCTGACGGCGGAATTTGACGTTCCGGATCCGGACAAATTCAATCCCAGCGGCGCGCTGAACGACGATCTCCTGCGGCATCTGGAAGACGCGGCAAAGGAACTGTACGAAAGAACCGATCTGTCCATCTGTCTGGGCGAAACCATCACGGATTTGCAGATTGCACCCGGCGGTATGATCGGCTCCATGGTTCTGATGATGGAAGAGCCGGATGTCATGCGTGCCCTGCTCGACAAATGCGCCGAAGCGGGTCTGAAGCAGATTGAACAGCTCGATCAGGCGGTCGGCAAGTATGTGGACATTCTCTCCATCGCTCACGACTTCGGGGACAACCGCAGTGTGACCATTGGTGAGCATCTGTGGCGTGAGATTTACAAGGATTCCTACGCGAAACTGTTCACCGGATGGCAGAAGCGCACGAATATGAAGGTGAACCTCCACTCCTGCGGCTCGATTGACACCATTCTGCCCGATCTGATCGAATGCGGCGTGCAGGTGGTCAACCCGGTTCAGACCTCGGCGGCAGGCATGGGCGCGGCATCCCTCAAGGAACGCTTCGGCAAGGACGTCGTGTTCTGGGGCGGTGCGTACGATGCTCAGCTCATTGACACGGAGATGTCCTACGACGAAGTTTACCGCGCGGTTTATGACAATGTGAAAACGCTCGGTGCGGGCGGCAATTATATCTTCTCGGGCGTACATAATCTTCCCGCAACCCTGCCCGGATCCCATCTCAAAGCAATGATCGACGCTTACCGCAGCGCACGTGATTACGAATGAAATGCTAAACTGAAAAGGAGTACTATATGAAGCAGAATATGCGTAAATGGCTCACACAGCAGCTTACTTCTCCTGTGAAGAAGGCAATGCCGCTTCTTTCCGCACCGTCCTGTCAGCTCATTGGCATGGAGCTGGATGACATGATCGCGTCGGCAGAATATCAGGCGGAAGCTCTGGCAAAGCTCGCACAGCGTACGGATTCCTCGGCACTTGTCTGCATGATGGACCTGTCCGTGGAAGCGGAGGCGTTCGGTTCCACAATCCGCAAAAATGCCGGGGAGGTTCCCACAGTCGTCGGCAGTATCGTCAGTGATGAAGACGAAGCGGATGCGCTCGAGGTTCCCGAAGTCGGTGCCGGCAGAACCGGAATCTACGTGGAAACCGTGAAAAAGCTGAGCACCATGGTGACCGACCGTCCCATTCTGGCGGGTGCAATCGGACCGTTTTCCCTCGCGGCGCGTCTGGCTGACGTAACCGAGATCATGTATCTCTGCTACGATGAACCCGATGCGGTTCACAAGGTGATGGAAAAGTGCACGGACTTCCTCATCCGCTACTGTCAGGCGTTCAAGGAGGCCGGTGCGGACGGAATTGCACTCGCGGAACCTGTGACCGGACTTCTGTCTCCTTCTCTGGCAGAGGAATTCTCCGAACCTTACGTGAAAAAGCTGTGTGACGCGCTCAAATCCGACGATTTCGCCGTGATCTACCACAACTGCGGCAACGGCACCATCGACATGATCGACTCCATTCTCGCGGTCGGCGCAGATGCATACCATTTCGGCAACGCAATCGACATGGAAAAGATGCTCGAAGTCGTGCCGGATGACGTGATCGTGATGGGTAACATTGACCCGGCAGGCGAATTCAAGGGCGGTACTCCCGAATCCATCCGCAAAGCGACGCTCGATCTGATGGAAAAATGCACGAAGCACGGCAATTTCGTCATTTCCTCCGGATGCGACATCCCTGCGAAGGCTCCGTGGGAGAACATCGACGCGTTCTTCGGTGCGGTCAGCGAGTTCTACGGCAAGTAAACCCAATCAAACAGCAAAAGTGCGTACTCTTTCAACGGAATACGCACTTTTTTATTTATGCAAGTTTGATTTCGACGGCGGCGACACCTGCGGCAGGGAGGACATAGCACATTCCGTCGACGGTTTTTTCCACGGGATCGAACAGGCGCGGCACCATCTGCGTGATCTCTTCCGTGGAGTCATGCGCGATTTCGAACGCAGTGACGGAGGAGACCGTCTGATGCGGCAGATCCAGCTCAATTCTGCGGCTTTCCGTGCGGGATGTGTTGACCAGATGGAGGTACACAGTCATGCCGTCCGCGGAAATGCTGGCGTTTACGTCCACTCCGGCGTCGGAATCTGCGGAGAAGTCCAGTGCATGCGAGCCGATGTGATGGCGGTACAGCTTCATGACCTGCCCGACCGGCTGGAGATAAGGCTGACCGTCCCGCGCGGGAGTCGGCATGATGAGGGCGTTCACCTGCCAGCGGTTGCCGAAGAAGTCCGCCAGTGTGGCGATGTCGAGAATGTCCGACGCACGCTCGATCACGGACAGGCACCGCGCATACGACACACCCGCCGCCCATGACGACAGCACTTCGCACCGGTTCCGCCCGGGAATTGCGTAATGTCCCTCGGTCATGGCGAGACGCTTGCCGTACGGTTCGACCTGCTGACGCATTTCGGCGATTCTCTTTTCAAGCGATTTGTACGCGTGCATCATGTGGTGCCACGTCAGATCGGGATCGCGGCGGTATTCCGTGCCGTACAGCGGTGAATCCGGCAGACCCGAGCCGAAATGATGATGGAACGCGATGTGATTGACGAGATCCCCGGTTTCCTGACACATCTTATCCGCCCAGCCGCTGTCACCCCATGCGATCAGGTGCACGGACGGATCGGCTTCCCGCATTTTTACGGCGAACTCCACGGTTTTCTGCGCCGCGGTGTCACGATCAAAGCCGTTTTTGTCGTACGAGGTTTCGTTGCCGATCTGCCACCAGCGGATGCTGTACGGATCCTTCACGCCGTGGCTCAGACGCAGGGCATCATCGGGATCGTTTGCATAGCGGATCCATGCGGCGGCTTCATCCGCGGTACCGAGACGGTTGATGCCGGGTTTGGGATATGCCCAGTGCATGCGTCCGTCGGATTCCATATTCACGACCATCAGCGGCTCCGCGTTCACCTGACGGCAGAGATCCGCCAGCTCATGCGTCCCGACCTGATTGGAAAACATGCCGTCCCAGCAGAGATTGAGCATCGGAATCCGGCTTTCGCGAGGTCCGACGGCTTCCCGCCAGTGATAATACGACGCAAAACACCCGCCCCAGCGGATCATGGTCGGCGCGAGCTCACGGATCTTCTCGATCAGCTTCGGCTGCAAGCGTTCGTTCAGGTAGTCCCATCCCGCGTCGACTGAGGTGTCAGCCGTGCCCAGCGGCTCCGCGAACTGCATGAACAGGTAGGGAGAAATGGCGTGCTTCGGTGTGGTGGAGATTGTCAGTTTCATGATTGCCTCCGTTTTTCTTTTATCATATCATATGGGGAACGCAATTGCGTGAATATTCTGTAAATTCCGGGGATTTCCGTGAATCCGTTGACAACCGGTGGGCAATGCTGTATAATGAACAAAAAATCACATGAAAACGGGGGATTCAGTATGCAGAATATCATAAACAGCGCAGTCGAAAAATACCGTTCGCTCATTCTCGACGCGGAGCGGTTCATCTGGGCGCATCCGGAAACGGGCTTCCGGGAAACGGTGACGTCCGGCTACATGGCTGAAAAATTCCGCGAACTCGGATACGATATCACCCTCGCCGACGGCATCACCGGATTCTACACCGTGATTGACACCGGAAGGGAAGGACCCGAGGTTCTCATTCTCGGCGAGCTTGACTCCATCATCTGCCCCGGACACAGGGACGCCGATCCCGTCACCGGAGCCGTTCACTCCTGCGGTCACAACGCACAGTGCGCAGCTCTGCTCGGAGTTGCCGCCGCCTTGAAGGAACCGGGCATTCTCGATGCACTGAGCGGACGGATCCGTCTGTGTGCCGTGCCTGCGGAAGAGCTGCTCGAGATCGAATACCGCGGCAAGCTCCGGTCTGAAGGGAAGATCAGATACTTCGGCGGCAAGACGGAATTTCTCCATCGCGGCTATTTCGACGGCGTGGATGTGGCGTTCATGGTGCACACCTCCGGCAGTTACGCGGTCACGGGCGGTTCTGTCGGATGCATGTCGAAGAAAATCATCTACAAGGGTACCGCATCCCATGCCGGTGGAAGTCCATGGGACGGAAGAAATGCCCTGTACGCCGCGACCTGCGGGATCAATGCCGTCAATGCGATCCGTGAAACCTTCCGTGAGCCGGATATCATCCGTGTGCATCCCATCATCACCCACGGCGGCGATATGGTCAACGCGATTCCGGAGACGGTGACGCTCGAAAGCTACGTCCGCGGAAGCAGTTTTGACGCGATCGTGAAGGCGAACAAAAAGGTCAACCGTGCGCTCACCGGTGCGGCGTATTCCATCGGCACGAATATCGAGATTGTCGACGCACCCGGATACGGCCCGCTGAAAAACGACGCCGGTATGATGAAGGTTGCGGAAGACGCGGCAAAGCTCGTGATTTCCGATTATCCCTTCACTTCAAACAACCACATCGGCTCGGGCAGTACGGACATGGGTGATCTTTCCGCCATCATGCCGGTGGTGCATCCCTACTGCGCAGGCGGAAAAGGGAAGTCCCACGGCAATGACTACGAAATCGCGGATCCCGTTGCGGCGTGTGTGGACTGTGCGAAGTGGCAGCTCGGCATGCTGTACCTCCTCCTGAAGGACGGCGGCAAACGTGCGGTAAAAATCGCGGCGGAATACAATACTCCGTTCAAGTCGAAGGAGGAGTATCTGAATTATATCGACGCCCTCAACTGTGACGGTGACCGCATCGACTACCGCGACGACGGAACAGCGATACTGCTGTAAAACCGAATAACAAACCGCCCGTGCGGACTCGGAAATTCCGGGATCATACGGGCGGTATTTGGTTTCTGTTCCGGTGTCAGGGGATTTCAATGCTGTCTCCGCAG
This sequence comes from Clostridia bacterium, assembly GCA_017463075.1. GTDB lineage: Bacteria > Bacillota > Clostridia > Oscillospirales > CAG-272 > UMGS1696. The sequence goes on along the minus strand of JAFTPW010000306.1, from coordinate 3,294 downwards.
GCAAGATAGAAAAGCTCCGGCAGAAAATGCTTCATGTACGCGAATTGCTACGTCCCCGTGCAGTGACAGGTGTAATACCGGGTCGGATACGATGCGAGATGCCGTGCCGCGTCCGCGAGGGTTTCGTCAAGCGGCAGCTTGGAAAAATGGAACCCGCCGACGAGGACATCGGGCGCGAACCATTCGGTGATGTCGAGAATTCCTTTGTGCGAACATCCGCTGATGAGGACGCGCCTGCCGTTTTCCTCGATCAGGAGGTACTGCTCATACCGGAAATCGTCGGGAATGAAGCCGGACTCCACCTTTTCCGTCAGTCCGCAGCTACCGAAGCCGTGTTTCCGCTCGCGCAGATTGCAGGAATACAGCGTCAGACCGTCGGCGATCCGGTGCTCATTCCCGGTGTACACGATGCGCGGGTGATCCGAGAGTGCGGTGTCCAGTCCGATGTATTTCCCGGTTCCATTTATATTTACCAATGCTGTCCGAATGCTGAATGTACAACAGTCGGAACGGCAAGCAATAAACCGCTGTGATCTCAATCCCCGTGAAGGATGAAGATTACAGCGGTTTTTCTGTCAGGTTGTCAGCACAATGTTTCGGAAAATATTTTTCTCAGTGCATCGGCAGGAATATCCTGATTCAAGAAAATTTGCAGCATTCCCTTAGGCGTTATTTTATAGCCTGACAGCATTTCCGTATTTGCCGATACAGCTTTTGCTTCAATGTTGATGTGGTCCTTGAATGGAATCAGTCTGACAAAAGATTCACCGACAGAATAGGTTGGGAGTTTCGCCCACATCGTTTCCTGCGGCTCGGATGAAACACTGTCAAAAATCAGCTTTCGTAAAGTATTGTACATATCAACAATGCCGCTTGGGTATTTTTCCAAATATTCTTTTATCTGCTCATTCATCTGAATGCCTCCAAATTGTAGTTTGCTGCGTTCTTTGCGTTAAAAATAACTTTCCGGTTAAAAGAAATAGCAGTTGTCTTCGCCGATGATTCCCGATAGTATCTTCTTAATCTCTTCGCCGTGCGGCGGCGGATCGGCTGTACCGCAAACGGTTCTGAGACAGCTCCTTTGCGTACATATCTTAAACTGCCAGTGAGTATCATCGGACTCTTTGGCTGTATAATCGTCACAATCCCAATCTTCAAGGCAAGCATATAAAATACTGTACAGCTCCTGTTTCTGCTGCCCGGACACAGGCCAGATTCTGCCGCTGATCAGATTATCACCATCATAAAACCGAACATGAATTTCTGTTTGTAGCACTTTGGTTACAACTCTTACTGCATCTCCTGTATTCTGCCAGAAAATCGTACAGCTGGTAATGTGATTGCCCGCACTTTTCGCCATACTGTCACCTCGAATTCAAGTTTGTTGAGCTCTCTTGCTATTTTATTATATAATATTGTTGTGAATACGTCAAGAGATTGACGAAACGGAGGCAAAACAAAACTGACACCGGTTGAATTCCGCGAACCGATGCCAGTTTTTTTTGTTATTTACACTAAAGTCAGCAGATCATCTCACCCAACGCTTACCGCATCGGAACTGCCGTTCACGGTAACATCCCATCTAGTGAACCGCATATCGTCTTCACATCGCATTTGCCACCGTCGAAGGATACCGTTCCCAGCACACCGGCAAATGCAAACGGTACGGTGAGGTTTTCGCGGAAATATTCACCGTCATGCCCGATGCCGACCGACTGGTTTTCCATGAGAACAGGGGAGCTGTTTGGATGAAACAGATAAACCCGAGGTCATAAAATGACTTCGGGCTTTGAATCTGAAATCACGGAAGTACGTCAGAGCTTCTTACTTCACAAGCCCGTCCGCCCACAGCTTCAGGTCTTCCTCGGAAACGGTACCGCCGAGACGCTTTCCTTCGGCAACATCGGCACCGGTAAGCTCACGGATGCGCTGGGCAGTATTGCCGATATCGCTGCCGCCGGAGGTGCAGAACGGGACAATGCATTTGCCCTTGAAATCATAGGACGTGAGGAAGGTGTCCACCACGCTGGGCTCACGTCCCCACCAGATCGGGAAGCCGACAAATACAACATCGTACTGCGCCATATCCTGTACCTGACCGCAGACAGCGGGGCGGCAGTCGGGATCCTGCATCTCGAGTGTGCTTCTGGACTGCTTGTTTGTCCAGTCAAGATCTTCTTTGGTGTAAGGTGCTTCGGGACAGATCCGGAACAGATCGGCTCCCTCCGCCTTTGCCAGTCCTTCGGCAACCTTTTCGGTTACGCCGCTGACGGAAAAATATGCTACCAGTACCTTGGACATAATAAATTCCTCCTGAACTTTTTATAGTCTGAATCTGTAAGAAGCGATGTATTCCGCTTCATTTTTCTGCGTAAGATTAGGTTCTGCTGTCATGAATTCCGTTCCGATGCCGAGTTCGTTTGCCGCAAGCTCGAAATGGCACAGGGCGATTCCCACATCGGTTTTCTGCATATCGAGAACCCCGCCGCCGAAGCCTCTGGAACGCTGTAAATAGAAATGTGCCGCGCCATCGGTGACAACGACCCGCCACGGCTGTTTGTTCACCGCGGACGGAGCAAGCCGCACCATCTCCAGCGGCAGACACAGCTTTCCTGCTTTTTCCGGTGTCAGAGGCGTGCCGAAATCTCCGTCGAAGAACAGCTCACCGAAGGGAAGACGTTCGTCCGCTTTGATTCCCTTGCGCATCATGGTTTCTCTGAGGGACATCTTTGCCGCCGGATAACCGATGGGCGTCATGCAGGGCATCACCTCATCCTCCGCCAGTTCCATGGCACGTTCGAATGCGCCGCGATCCATGGTTCCGCCGACCCAGACCGTGCCGAGTCCCAGCGACTGAGCATACAGCACCATCTTCTCAAAGCTGTATCCGAAGGCTTCATTGAGATACGGTGCCTTCTTCATTTTCGCGCCGATGTACAGATCCGTACCGACAACAACCGGACAGCTCAGCTTCCGTGCCTTCCCATCCAGCAGACGGAATTCCACGGGCAGACCGTAGGGATTTTCAATCTCCGACAGGTATGTACAGAGCTTGTCAAGTGCCTCTTTTCCGATTGGCCGATCCTCAAAGGTACGCACGCTTCTTCTGGCGCGCACCAGTGCTTCGATATTATGCATGGGCGTTTTCCTCCTGTTTCAGAATGGCTTCCACACTTTCCTTCTGTTCAAACAGCACGCATCCGCCCGTATGATCTCCTGTGAGAATTTCGCCGCTGCAAAGTGCCGTGAACAGCCGGGAATCCAGTGCTTCCTTCAGTGAAGTTTCTTTTACGT
>JAFTPW010000305.1:0-3414 GCA_017463075.1 Clostridia bacterium | reverse complement strand
GCCCGAGCAGTACATGCCGCAGGAATGGGTCAGGGTCAACGGCGTTCCGGTTGTCTGGGAGGGATGCCACACCTTCTCCGGCTCCTGGGGCTACTACCGCGACGAGCAGAGCTGGAAGAGCGTGGATCAGCTGCTGAAAATGCTCATCGACAGCGTCTCCATGGGCGGCAACCTGCTGCTCAACGTAGGCCCGACCGGACGCGGCGAATTCGACGAACGCGCATACGACCGTCTCACCGGCATGGGCAAGTGGATGAAGCGCCACTCCCGCTCGATCTACGGATGCACGCAGGCTCCGCTGGAATTCGAATGCCCGCGCGACTGCCGCTACACGTACAATCCCGAAAAACAGCGCCTGTACCTGCACATGTATAACTGGCCCTTCGGCAAGATCCAGCTGCACGGGGAAGTCGCGGAACACGTTGAGTACATCCAGCTTCTCTCCGACGCGTCCGAAATCCGCTATACCTACCATCCCGAACAGCAGATTGTCGACATTCCTCTCCCTGTATGGAAACCGCTCGGTGCGGACATTCCCGTCCTTGAAATTTATCTGAAATAAGCATCACATGCCCTGATTTTTCATAGAATGGCATACCATTCACGAAAGGTCAGGGCTTTTTCATGCAGATTCACACCGTCCAGCCCGGGGACAGCATCTATTCCATCGCGCAGGAATACGGCGTGCCCCCGTCGCGGATCATCACGGACAACATGCTCGATTCGGTTACCGGACTCGTCGTCGGACAGGATCTCGTCATCCTCTTTCCGACCGTGACCCATACCGTCCGCGCAGGAGACAGCATCACCTCCATCGCCGCACTCTACGTAACGGATGACGGTACGATCTACCGGAACAATCCCATCCTCGGCGGCGTCCCGGATATTTACCCCGGACAGATTCTGAACATCGCCTACGATACGCCGCCGCTCGGAGAAATTTCGTCCAACGGATACGCCTACACAACCATCAGCCGGGATATCCTGCGCCGCACACTGCCGTACCTCACGTATCTGTCCGTGTTTTCCTACGGCATCCGGCAGGACGGTTCGCTGATCGTCCCCGAAGGAGCGGATGAGCTGACCGCACTTGCGCGGGAGTACGATACCGTGCCGCTTCTGGTGCTGACATCCCTCTCGGAAAGCGGGACCTTCTCCAGTGAGCTTGCCGGGCAGGTTCTCGCGGATCCCGTACTGCGGCAGAGCGTTATCGGGAACGTGGTATCCGAGGTGGTCTCATCCGGATACGGCGGCGTGGACGTGGATTTTGAGTACATTCCCGCGGAATATGCCGACGAATACGCCGCGTTTCTTACCGAGATCGGCGATGCACTCGGGGAAGAGTATCCCGTGTTCGTCTCGCTTGCCCCGAAATACAGCGCGGATCAGCCGGGACTTTTATACGAAGGACACAATTACGCCGCACTCGGAAATGCCGCCGACCGGGTTCTGCTGATGACGTACGAATGGGGATATACCTACGGGCCGCCGCTTCCGGTATCACCCATCCGTGAGGTGCGCCGCGTGATCGACTACGCCGTGACGGAGATTCCGCGGGAGAAAATCCTCATCGGCGTTCCGAATTACGGCTACGACAGGACCCTGCCGTATGTGAGAGGACAGTCCCGCGCACGTTCCCTCGGCAATCAGGCGGCACTGGAGCTTGCCCGGCAGACGGGATCCGAAATCCGCTTCGACGAGGGTGCGCAGTCACCGTATTTCACGTACCGTGCGGGCGAAGTGCCGGCGGATCACATCGTGTGGTTCCAGAACGCGCGGTCGTACGACGCCATGCTCCGGCTGGTGAACGAATACGGTCTGTGGGGTGCGGGTGTGTGGAATATCATGCGGTTTGAGCCGTCCCTGTGGCTTGTGATGAACGCGCTGTACAGAATCCGGAAGGGCGCGGATTGAAATAATTTCGTGAAAATAACGGAAAACTCTTGCCGCAGAGGTCGGTCTATGGTATAATGTGTTTGATAAAGGCGGCGGTGTGATCGCGTTGTCAACGGAACCCGCACGCCAAGTCCATCCCACAAAAAGGAGAACAACAATGGAAATCAGACCTCAGGCGGTAAAGCACGGCGTCATCAGCCGCAATCCGCACACATTCTTCAACTACCACGGCTGGCCCAGCGTATGCCGCGACGACGAAGGTATCCTGTACGCAGTGGATTCCGCCTTCCGTCACACCCATGTATGCCCGTTCGGCAAGACCGCGATGTACAAGAGCTGCGACAACGGCGAAACCTGGTCGATCCCGATGGTCATCAACGACACCTACCTCGACGACCGTGACGTGGGTATTCTGTACCTCGGCGGCAAGAAGCTGCTCGTGACATGGTTCTGCCATCCCGCCGAAGCATACGAAAAGCAGTACGGTGCGGGCATGCGTCAGAACTGGTGCGGCTCGGCAGGACTTCTCGACGCGTATCCGACCATTCCCGAAGAATATGCGGCAGGCGGCTCCTTCATCCGCATCTCCGAAGACGGCGGCAACACATGGGGCGAAACCGTCAAGGTTCCCGTATCCTCTCCGCACGGCCCGACGCTCTGCAAGGACGGCTCCCTGATCTACCTCGGCAAGGCAATGTACACCGACGATCTCCCGTACGGCGTGATTGCATCCTACAAGAGCACCGACGGCGGCTATACATGGGAAAAGCAGGCGATTCTCGACTTCCCGGAAGGACTCGGCGTCGGCACCTTCCACGAACCTCATGCGATTGAAATGCCAGACGGACGCATTGTCGGCATCATCCGCGCACAGGGTCCCGGCGTTGCACACGGCTTCACGATGTACCAGTCCGAATCGACCGACGGCGGCTATACATGGTCGCTCATGCAGCCGATGGATGTCTCCGGATCTCCGCCGCATCTCATGCTCCATTCCAGCGGTGCGCTGATCTGCTCCTTCGGCAGACGGGAAGCACCTCACGGCGAGCGCGCACTCGTATCGTGGGACGGCGGCAGAACATGGCCGGAAGAATACGTCCTGTCCGAGCATCACCCCTGCGACCTCGGCTATCCCGCATCGGTGGAACTCCCGGACGGCGAAATCCTCACAGTCTACTATCAGGCAGGAGAAGGCGACAATTTCACCTCGCTCTTCTATACCAAGTGGAAGCTGAACAAATAAAACCCTCTCCGGCATCTGAGCAATCGGGTGCCGGAATTTTTATGCCATGCGAATTTTTGAAGCCGCACTTCAATTCGCTTCGTCCGCGGCTGTCTTGCATCTCATGAAAGCGCGTGCTATAATAAACACAACAAAAGCGCTTTTGAATTTTTCATCCGAGAAGGAGAACAATCATGCAGATCGGCAATACCATCCGAACAAGAAGAAGACAGAAGGACATGACACAGGAACAGCTGGCGGAAAAAATGTGCGTATCCATCTCCGCGGTCAGCCAG
>JAFTPW010000304.1:0-10545 GCA_017463075.1 Clostridia bacterium | reverse complement strand
GATTTACTACACGGTTTTTGATCCGGTTTACTATGGTGTTTCCGTTGCCGCGCAGTACATGAAGGGCACGGACGGATACGATCCCGACCGGTACGCGATTTACGACTACGCCGGCGGCAGGATGTACGCGGTTGACCGTGACAACCTGACAGGGGATGCGGAACTGGTCTGCGAGTTTTCCGGCATCGGGAACGGATATATGCCGAATTTTTACGGAGCCGCCGTGGTCGGAAACTGCCTGTATTTCAGTGAGTACCGGCTTGCGACCGAAGTGGTCGGCGGTACAGAATACATGACCACAACGGACGTCAATAAAATCCGCATGGGACTGGACGACGGGACGTTCACGAGAATTGCATTTGAATAAATCATCACAGAGGAAAACATTATGAAAAAACTCACCGCAATTCTGCTCGCACTGGCGCTTGTGTCGTGCACGAAAACTGACGACATCGCCGCGGGGCTTGAGACGTACCGCGAGGTGTACGATTCCGGTAGTTCTGCTCCGGCTGAGGTTCCGCTGTATATGGACGGGATCGAGTCGCCGGATTTCTACATCAGCGGCGGGAAGTATTATTTCATGGTTTCCCGGAGAATCACGCGCCCGTCAGGAACCGGAACCGCGACGGAGACCAATCACATGCTGGCGTACATGGATTCTGCGTCCGGGAATGCGGCGTATGCGTGCTCCGATCCGCTGTGCCGTCATGTCACGGAAGAGGAGTGCCGGTTCGCGAATCTGCGGGAATGCCGGTTCACGGAGACGCCGGGTGTGTTCTACGGATTCCGCGAGTCCGGTCTACTCGGGCGCACCATCTGGCTGGCGGATCTGAACGAAGGCACATCCCGTTTGATGCATGAGGTGAGCTGGATGTCCTCTGACGTCGGATACGAGAACGGAAAGCTGTATTTCTATGAATGGGAAGAGATCACGCAGGGCAGGCAGACCGTGAATGTTTACACCTACTGCACGCTCGATCACGAAACCGGCGAGGTTACGGAGACAGGCAGGCTTCCCGATGACTGGCCGTACCGCAGAAAGTCTGCGGATTTAGTCCTGAACGGCGAGCTCTACTTCATGACCGACGACGCGCTTGTGAAAACCGATGCGCAGTTTGAAACCGCTGTGGAGCTTGCCGAGCTGCCCGCACCGGTTGTGCAGTGGTATCTGGACAGGAACACGGGTGAGCTTTTCCTTCTGACCGGGGACCGTGATACCTTCACCGGAAGCCTGTATGTCCTGCGGAACGGTGAGCTGATGCCGCTGACGCTCACGCATGAGGAAATTTGCTCGTTCAGCATCACGGAGGACCGGATTTACTACACCGCGTATGACCCGGTTTATTACGGCACCAGCAGTCTTGGGCAGCTGTCGGAATCTCTGGCGGAAACACCCAAAACCTACGACTACACCGGAGGAAGAGTGTATGCAGCCGACCGCGGCAATCCGTCCGGGAAATCGGAAATGGTCTACGAAGCGGACGGATTTGATCAGAACCACATGGCGTATCTGAAAGAATTTGCGGTCGTCGGCGATTCCCTGTATTTCAAGGAAGTTACCCTCAGCCGACAGGTGATCGACGGTGCGGAGTCCATCACGATTTCGCATCCCGGAGCCGCTCGAATCCGCGTGGGACTGAAGGACGGCTCGTTCACGAGAATTGCGTTTGAATGATTTTGGAGGACGATATGAAAAAACTGACCGTAATCCTGCTTGCACTGGCGTTTGTATCGTGCACGAAAAACGACATCGCCGCGGGGCTTGAGACGTACCGGGACATTTACACAGAAGCACCCGAGGAAGGCGAGAACATTCTGCCGTACATTCCGCCGGAGGAAGAAGTCACCGTGACCGGGATTCTGTCAAGCGATTTTACGATCTATGACGGCAAGTATTATTTCGAACTCAAGCACGCGTTCGACAAAGGCGGCGGAGTCCGGATGCTCGCGTATGCGGATGTGGAAACGGGCAACTACGGCATCGTCTGTCAGGATCACCTGTGCCCGCACAACAGTCCGGATGTCTGCAAATACGCGGATCTCGGATTCTTCTGCTTCACGGACAAGCCGGGGGTGTTTTATGCTGTGCGCTTGCAGTATCCGAACCATCTTTGCCGTGTCGATCTGAACAATGATACCGTGGAACGGATCAGAACAGCGGACTGGGGCAGAAAAATTAATTCATACAGCTGGAATCTTCTTGGGTACACTGACGGCAGGATGTATTATTCTGAGAGCGTTTATTACACGGAAAACAGGATGACCCAGAATGAGCGGAAAATCTTCTGTGTGGATGACAAAACACTTGAAATCTCGGAGATTGAGATGCCCGGAGAGGACTGGCCGTATCAGGGAAAACAGCCGCGATTCATCTGGAACGGATATTTCTATATTTTTACAGACAACAAAATTGTCCGAACCGATCCGACCTATACGGATACAACTGTGATCGCGGACATGGGCATGACGGTGAGCCAATGGTATCTTGACACCGCCGCGGGCGAACTGTATTTCTCCTGCGTTGAGCGGGAAAACAATACAGGCTCCGTCTATGTCGTGAAGGATGGCGGTGCACCGGAAAAGCTGGAACTGCCGCATGAGGAAATTTACACCTTTACCATCAACCAGAGCCGGATTTATTATACGAGCTATGATCCGGTGTATCTCGGCGTCAGCGGTCAGGCACGGCTCAATCCCGGAAAGGAAGACCAGTATCTGACCTACGACTACACCGGCGGAAAGCTGTATGCGGTCGACCGTGACAATCCGTCGGGAGAACCGGAGCTGGTGTATGAAGTGAGCGGAATTCCTCTGAACAGAGCGTTAAAACTGGAAGACGCAGTGGTTCTGGGAGATTACCTGTACGTCGACGAGGTTGATATTACGCGCGAAGTTATCGACGGGACGGAATATGTTTATTTCGACTATTCCCGCGACGTCAGCAAGCTCCGGATCGGACTGAAGGACGGATCGGCTGTACGGATTGTTTTTGAATAAAACGGAGGCATGCATGATGAAAAAACTCACCGCAATCCTGCTCGCACTGGCGCTTGTGTCGTGCACGAAGACTGACGACATCGCCGCGGGGCTGGAGACGTACCGCGAGGTGTACGATGCGCAAACGGAAACCGAAGTCCCGTACAGTCCGCCGGAGGAAGGCGTATCCGTGAACGGGATTTTCTCGGACCTGCACGTGATCCGGGACGGGAAGTATTACTTTGAAACCCGTCGGCGTGCGGCTCCGGACAGCGATAACTACGTCACGATGCTCGCGTATGCGGATCTGGAAAACGGAACCTGCGGCATCGTCTGCCCGGATCCGCTGTGTACGCACGAAGAAGATGAATGCCCGTACGCACAGCTGCGGGAATGCTATTTTTCCGATGATCCGGGTGTGTACTATGCCTACACCTTCGGGCATCCGGCGTCGCGCATCTGGAAGGTCGACATGAACCGCGGAACTGTGGAGACGGTGTACAGCATGGAGACAACATCCGGCTTTATCATCGGCTACGACGGCGGCAGACTGTATTTCTACGAGCGAATTGAACTCACCGAGAACAGAAAAACCGTGAAGAAAGTCCGGCTCTCCTATCTCGATCACGCGTCGCAGGAAGTGGTGCAGATCGGATATGTGCCGGACGGATACGGGGATGCCTTCCAGTTTGTCATCGACGGCGAGATTTATTTTACGATGAACAGCGGCAGAACGCTGATGAAGACGGATCCGGAATACAGGAACGTGACGCTGGTCGCAGAACTGGAAGCAAGTGCATCCAAGTGGTATTTTGACCCCGACACGGATGAGTTTTTCTACGTGCACCGCGATTACGACAACTTCAAAGGTTCGTTCCACGTTGCAAAGGACGGTGTGTCGAAGCAGATTCATCTCCCGCATGAGGACGTTTACTCCTTCATCCTGACCGAGGACAAAATCTATTACACTGTGTTCGATCCGGTTTATTACGGCACCAGCAGTCTCGCGGCGTACTTCAATGTGTCCGGGGAAGAGGCGAAGACCTACGACTACACCGGCGGGAAGATGTACGCGGTTTCGCGTGAGAATCCGTCCGGCGAAGCGGAGCTGGTGTATGAGGTGTCCGTATCCGAGCAGGACCGTGTCGCGATGCTTGCGGAATCCATCGTCGTGGGCGATTATCTGTACTACACCGAAGCGTATGTCTGGCGGCAGGTGATCGACGGCGTGGAATACGTCACGTTCTCGGAGCATGAGGAAGGCAAGGTCCGCGTGGGACTGGAAGACGGCTCGGTGATGAGAATTGCATTTGAATAATTCCGGAGGATGATATGAGAAAACTGACCGCAATACTCCTGCTCGCACTGGCGCTTGTGTCGTGCATGAAATCACCCGACGGAACCGATGGGAATCCTGACGGCGGGCACGGGGTTAAAACCGAAGCTGTCTACGTTCCGCCGGAGGAAGGCACCTCCGTTGACGGAATTTTCGCGGAGGATTACCTGTTCAGCGACGGAAAATTCTATTTTCAGCTCAAGTATCCCAAAGGCGGTGGCGGCGGCGTCAGTATGCTCGCGTATTCCGATCTTCAAACGGGAGTCAGCGGCATTGTCTGTGAGGATCCCCTGTGCACCCACGGCGAGGACGCGTGCAGATATGCGGATATGGACGACTACTGCTTCACGGACGATCCCGGGGTGTACTACGGCTACCGGTTCGGCTCTCCTGCGTCCACGATCTGGCTGGTTGATCTGAACACCGACACCGTGAAGCTCGCGCATACGATGGATTCGGTTTTCGGTGAAATGATCGGATACAGCGGCGGAAAACTGTATTTCTACGACCAATTTGAGGATATGACGGACGAAAAGAAAACCATCACCGAAATCCGCATCTCCTGCCTCGATCACGAAACGCAGACGGTGACGGAGATCGGATATGTCCCCGAAGAAGTGATGCAGCATAGCCCGTTACTGCGATTCATGCGGAACGGTGAAATCTACTATTCGTTCAGTGGCAGCAGCTCGATTTACCGCGCGGACCCGGAATTTCAGAATATCTCGGCAGTGTTTGAGCCGGAACAGGGAACCCACCAGTGGTACATCGACGACAACACGGATGCGATTTACTACCTCGTCAGCGATCAGGACAGTCTGACCGGCGCGGTTTACATCTATAAGAATGGCACGTCAGCGAAGGTGGAGCTGCCGCACGAGGGCATCTGCTCGTTCTCCATCAACGGAGAAAAAATTTACTACACCGTTTTTGACCCGGTCTACTACGGCATCAGCAGTGCGGCGTATTATTTTGACCGGGATCCCGATGAATGTAAAACCTACGACTACACTGGCGGGAAGGTGTACGCGGTTTCGCGGGAGAATCCGTCCGGGGAAGCCGAACTGGTGTATGCATCCGGGGGATTTGACCTCGACCGCCTGCCGGATCTGGACGAATTCATTGTGATCGGAGATTATCTCTACTTTGACGAGGTCGAACTTCGGCGCGATATTCTCGACGGCGTGGAGTATCTGACGATCTCGCATGCTTCCGATGTACAGAAAATCCGCGTCGGACTCAAGGACGGATCGTTTACGCGGATCAAGTTTGAGTGAGGAGCCTTATGAAACTACTGAAATACGAACTGACCAAACACCTGACCCCGTTCACGGTGATTTTTACCTCTGTGATGCTCGTGCTCAGCCTCGGCGTGGTGTTCCTGCAATATGCCGGTGACGGTTCTGCGGATGCGGTGATGATCCGGGATGCGCAGGACGATGTACTTTCGGATTATGTGAATGACCGTGAAACATACGACGCCGATTACGCCGAATACGAAAAGCGGTACGCGGCGTTTGAAGAAGCGGTCAGCATCCGCCGGATGAGCGATGAATGGTACACGATACGTTTGCAGAGCGAGAAAATCGACCTTGACACCTACGACGATCAGAAGCTGTACCGCGATGTGAAGGAAATCATTGCGCGGACGGAAGGATACGGCGACACGCTCCGCAAGGTGATCCGGCAGGCGTTTGCCAAAATCGAGGAAATCGGGATTCTGCCCGGGAACTACGTCTACGATTATCAGGCGGCGCTGATTACGCACTACGCACCTCTGACGGAGCTGGAAATTCCTGTCGAAGCCGTCCGCGGTTGGGAGGAATTCTTCACGCTCGAGACCCCGGTGATCTTCCTTGCCGTGACCATCCTCGGCGTGCTCGTCAGCATTTTCATCACGGAGAAGCGGAACCGCACCCTGAGCGTCCTGCGCATCTGCAAAAACGGCGGGTGGCAGCTCGTTCTCGCAAAGCTCCTGTGCACTGCGGTTTTCTCAGCCGTTCTGACGCTGGCATTCACGCTGACGCCGCTGATCGTTCTGCATTTCACAACCGGGCTGAGTGATCCGGCGGTTCCGGTGCAGGCTCTGCCGTCGTTCCCGCTGTGTCCGTATCCAATCACGATCGCGCAGTATCTTGCACTTGTTGTGCTCATCCGGCTGGCGGTGTTCTTCGTGCTGTCCCTTGCCGCCGCAGTCCTCGGTCAGCTCATCGGCAGTGAGGTCGGAGTGCTCGCCGGGATGTCGGTGTTCCTCGTGTTGAGCTATCTGCTTTCCCGCGTGGATTATTACTCGCCGTTCTTCCCGCTGAGGCAGTTCAATTTCTTCGATTCCGCCTTCGTGACGCTGTTTTTTGACCGATACCGTGCCGTGAACCTTGCCGGACAGCATGTCGGACTGATTCTCACCGCGGGCGTGCTCCTGTTCGTCATCGCGGCAGTCCTCGTCGTTCTATCGTTCCTCGTGAAGCTCCGGAGCAGTCAGAGTTTCCGGCGCAGCATCCGGCAGAAAGCATCCGCAAAGCCCGTGCGCAGGCAGAAAATGGCGGAATCCATGTCCCTGTCCGTGCTCCGGTATGAGTTTGACAAGTACATCCTGCATCCGCGTGCGGCGATCATTCTCGTGCTGGCACTGGCGGTGAAAATCGTGCTCTCGTCGATGACCTTTACGCCGGACGGCTCGGTGTATGAGGAAATCTACCGCGGATACATCACGGAGCTTGCCGGGGAAGTCTCGCCGGAAAAGGATGCGTACATCAGTGAGGAGGAGGCATACATCCGTGCGAGCACCGCTGACTACGAGGACGCGTACGATCGATACAAGGCAGGCGGGATCACCTACGACGAGTACCGCGTCATCACGGAGAAAAAGAACTACGCTGAGCTTGTGGAGCGTCCGTTTGAGCAGCTCAGACAGCGCCAGTCGTACCTGAAATCGGTCGATGACGGGACGTTTGACGGGATCAGCTACGTTTACGAAGCGGGTGTGATGCGGCTCCTGCGCTCCGGGATGGACATTCCGCTGATTCTTCTGGCGATGCTTCTGTACGCAGATCTGTTCGCGCGGGAGTACCGGTCGGGGTTCATCATGATCCAGAGCCTGACCCGATACGGCGGACGGCGGACATTGGCTGCAAAATACATCCTCGCGGTCAGCGTCATGACGGTGCTGTACCTTCTCTTCACGGCGGCGGACGTCTTCTTCCTCATCCGGTATTACGGCACGGACTGCATGACGGCGGGCATCATGAGCATTCCCGATCTCGCCTCGCTCCGGTGGAATCTCTCCGTGTGGGAGTACATTCTCCTGTACAAGCTGGTGAGCTGGTTCGGATTTGTCCTGCTGGCGACCGGGATCGCATCCGTGTCCCTGCTGACGAAAAACATCCTCACAGCCGCTGTCGTCACGCTCGGTGCAGTGTTCATTCCCGCGTTCCTCGCCGTCTTCGGAATTGATGTACTCGCGCCGGTCAACCTCACCGCGGTGCTCAATCCGACGATCGTGACGGACAGCATCCTCCAGCTCATACTCTACACAGCCGTCGGCGCACTTCTCGCATTCCTCGGGAGCCTGAAGTGGAAGCTCGACTGAATCACGACAAACAGAAAACGCACGACTCTGAGCCAAAATCGTGCGTTTTTATGTTTTACGGGATTACCTGCCGCGGTAGGACAACTCAAGCACCTCCGAGGAGACGGCAAGCGGATCGTCCGTCAGAAGGCACATCATCAGGAACGATTCGTAGGGATTCGCCGGATAGAGCTGGTTCATTCCGCAGAGCGCGAGCATTGTATTGGCATCGTCCGCAAACCGGAAATACCGCCGTTTCGGGAGGAGCTGATCCTTCTGGGTATGCAGGAAGAAGCTCAGCGTGATCAGATCAAACCGGTCGGGTTCCAGCTTGCCGGTGAGGACGTCGTGGATGTGCTGCCGGCAGAGGCGTTTGTCGTGGAACAGCTCGCCCAGCGTGGAATTCCTGCTGGGAACGAGATTGCCGTACCGGTCGGTGGGAATGGCGGGATAGAGGATGTGCTCGATGTCGGATTCGGTGATGCTCTCCGGCGTCCGGGGATATCCGAGAATGGCGGCTGCGGCGTCCTTTGCTTCGCTGTACAGGGCATGGAAGCATTTGCGCGCTGTCACGTGGCTGACGACCTCGTTGTCCGGCGTCTTCAGTCCGGCAAGGTACTGCATCAGGGACGGCTCGTCGGTGATTTCGCTCACTTTCCGCTTGAATCCGGCGGTTTCTTCGGAGGACAGATCAAACGCGGCATCCGACGGCGGCAAGGCGAGATACGCGCTCCACAGTCTGCGGAAGGCGGCGAAATTGAGTCCGTACCGGTAGCAGTAGCCGCAGAGCACCTCGAACGGATCCTTGGCGTACAGCTCCGGCTCGAGCAGTGCTTTCTGCAGAAATTCGTTGACGTCTTCCAGAGACATACGCAGACCGAATCCGAGCAGGAGAACCACACTGCGCCGCACGGTATGCTGGGTCAGCCAGTTTTTCGTCAGCGCGCTGAGCTTTGCCGTGGTCGGGAAAAAGGACGGCGGCACATCGTTTTCCGCAAAGGAATCGCGCAGGATGGCACGGTATTCTTCAAACTCCACCTCACACAAGCCGCCCGACAGTCCCGCCTTGCGGTAAATGTACCGCTTGAGGTAGTCCGAGAACGGGATCGACTGCATGTGATTTGTCAGCTGGCTGTAAATCAGTTCCGCCGGATTTTCCGCGTTTTCGGTGAGCAGATCCTCGGTTTCATACAGGATTTCCGATGCACAGGAGGTGAATTCCAGCAGGTCGTTTTCCGGTGTTATCATGTGTTGTTCTCCTTGTATTCGAAAATGATCTCCGCGTTGAGCAGGCGTTCGTTGCCGTTGTCGATCTGGATCCTGTTCCACTCTTCCTCGGTTCCGCCGAAGCAGACCGTCGTCAGGCTGTCGCAGTCAACAAAGCAGTCGTGCTGGATTTCGGCGATGGTTGCGGGCAGGTACACGGTCTCCAGCTGTCTGCACTGTTCAAAGGCGTATTGCCGCAGTTTTCGGATTCCGTACGGAATTCTGCATTCGGAGAAAGTTCCTCCGGCAAACACGGCGTCTTCGATAACGGTGACGCTGTCCGGAATCACGCCGACCGCCCATTCGTTGAAGTAGAACGAGGCGGGCTCGATGGTTTTCACGCCGTCCGGGATTACGGAGTTTACAAAGCCGCGGATGAGCTTTTTCGTCTTTTTCTCGATGATGCAGTCACCTTCGGCGTAATAGATCGAGTTGTCCTCAGCGACGGTCACGGGTCCGACAAGATAAACATTGTTGAACGCGTCCGTGTGAATTTTGATGATGTTAGCAGGAATGTGCAGGGAGGTGAGGTTCATATCCTGGAAACAGTCCATCCCGAGAATTGTCACACGTTTGTCCTCGGGAATCGCACCGTCCAGATTGGCACGTACAAGACTTTTGGTTGCGTAGTTGACAAGATTATTGTTGATATCACAGTAAACCGGGTTGTTATCATCCACCACGACGGTGTGCAGATAGTCGCAGGACTGGAGGGCGTTTTCGTCGATGGAGTCCACCGTAGACGGGATGCTCAGCGAATAAATCTGACTGTCGTGGAACGCATGATGCCGGATTTCGGTCACCCCTTCGGGAATCACGACTTTTTTCAAAGTAAACAGCTGGAAAAACGCATCTTCGCCGATTGCGGTGATTCCTGCGTCCTGCGGGATGGATTTCGCCGAGTTCCCGATGATGAGAACGCCGGTTTCGCGCTCGATGACGCAGTTTCCTTCGCAGTAGTACACGGGATTGTCCGGATGAACGGTGAGTTCCTTGATGTAGCGGCAGTAGTGGATGATGTTGTGCGCCAGATCGGTGACGGACGCGGGAATGCTGATCTTCTCGATTTCCGAGAATTTGAAGGCATATTCGCCGATTTTCGTCACGGTTTCCGGAATGACGAGGGTTTCCAGTCCCGATACCTCGCAGAACGCATAGCGGTCGATGGCGGTCACGCTTCCGTCGTCGGGAATGACACTGCCCGCGCAGCCTGCAACGAGGGTTTTCGTTTCGGTTTCGATGATGCAGTTTCCGGCGGCGTGGTAGACCGGATTTTCCGGATCAACGGTCACCGTTTTCAGCTGGTGGCAGTACGCGAAGGTGCTCCGTTTTTCGCCGTCGATGCTGATCCGCATGATATCCGTCACGGTTGCGGGAATGTGTACGCTGTGAATGTCGT
>JAFTPW010000303.1:0-6355 GCA_017463075.1 Clostridia bacterium | reverse complement strand
GATGACATACCCGACGGACTGGAAAAGGAAGAACGATACGCCGATGGGCATGACAAAACCGGGAAAGACAGGATCCCATAAAATCCCGAATTTCCCGAGCAGTCCCGAGAGCGTTCCCACAGTGAAGTCAAGGTATTTGAGCATCCACAGCATGCCGAAGTTGAGAATCAGCGTCACGGCGACGAGGGCCTGCTTGTACTTTTTGATCCGCTCAAGCGCGGGTTTGTCCTCCTTCGGCACATCCTTCCGCCGGGCGTTGAGGGAATCCAGCAGAAGTCCCGCCGCCCATGACGTCACAACCGTGAACGCGAGACACGCCATAGCCTTCACGCCGCCGGAGAGATAGTACTCCAGACTGAACAGCAGAAGGACAATCCACCGGAAGCGCTTCGGCGTGAAGTAATACCCCAGCACCGACGCCGCCAGAAATCCGGCAAACGCAAACGAAATATACGACATTACAGCTTCGATTCAATCATCGCGAGCATCGCGTCGGCGGAGTTGAAGTTCTCCGGGAGCAGGTCGTCCACGGTGATCTCCACATCAAATTCCGCCTTGATCTCGTTCACGATCTGCACGATGTCGAGGGATTCGATGATCCCGTCGTCGATGAGCGCCTCTTCGGTTTCAAAATCCACATCGGGACAGATGTCCTCGAGAATGGCAAGCAGTTTTTTCTTGTTCATGATAATTTTCCTTTGATTGAATTATTTTTGGATTATCAGCACCGCCGATTTCATTCCGTCCGCGCGGTAGCCGTGTTTTTCGTAGGTTTTCTTCGCCGCATCGTTGTCGTCCCGCACCCATACGGTGGATTTTTTCACCCCGCAGAGTCCGAGATACGCCCGAACCAGCGCACTTCCGATGCCGCGATTGCGGTGTGCTTCTTCCACGGCGAGGTGCCGCAGTTCCGTCCCTGCCTTGCCTTCTGTAAAGTGGAGCAGTCCGGCGCATGCGTCATCAGTCAGAATATGCCCCGCACGGATCTCGTCGGAAAGCTCCGCATCGGTCGGAATGCATCCGGCAAGCGGGTGAAAATTCTCCCGGAAGAGGACTTTCAGCTTCTCCGTGTCATCCGCTGATGCCCGCACGGCGTCGGAGTCCGCGTAAACTTCACTTCCCCGGCGCGTCATGCGGATTCTCTGAAACAGCGGCGCAAACCCGGCATCCGTAAACCCGCGCACAGCGTTTTTGGCAGCTTCATCCCGGTCGCGGTACGGTATCTCGAGCACCGCCGGGGTCGGAATCTCGCATGTCACAGGCGCGGCAGGATCGGCGAGATAGAAGTACGTCCGAAAGTAAGTCTCCCGCTTGCGGAAAATCAGGATGCCGCCGTCCCACGCTTCGGTGAAAATCTCGCCGGATACAACAGCACGCTCCGTTTCGTCAGCAGGCAGGAAGAAATTTGTGCAGATCGCAGAAGATTTCGCTAAAATTTTGTTGATTCCGTCATTCAGCGCGGCGGTGGAGTCAATTTTCTTCACGGAAATACGCCTCCT
This sequence comes from Clostridia bacterium, assembly GCA_017463075.1. Lineage (GTDB taxonomy): Bacteria > Bacillota > Clostridia > Oscillospirales > CAG-272 > UMGS1696. Next base: position 4,856 of record JAFTPW010000303.1, on the reverse strand, counting down.
TCAGCGCAGGACGGTCGATTTTGCCGTTCGCCGTCGCCGGGAATCTGTCGTACATCCGCCAAACATTCGGCATCATGTACTTCGGCAGACGGTTCTTCACAGCGGACAGGACATCCGCTTCGCTCATCTTCGTCAGCAGGCACGCCACGATCCGATCGTGTCCGGAATCGAAGAAGCACGCGCAGTCGCGGATTCCGTCCACGGCGTTCAGTGCGGTTTCAATCTCGCCCAGCTCAATGCGGTAGCCCATGTGCTTGATCTGTCCGTCGCGCCGGGAGAGATAGTACAGATTTCCGTCGTCCCCGCGCTTTGCGATGTCGCCCGTGCGGTAGAGCCGGTCGGGATACGCGGGATTCATCGGATTCTGCACAAACGCGGCGGCGGTCTTTTCGTCGTCCCCGTAATACCCGAGCGCCAGTCCGATTCCACGCACGCAGATTTCCCCGGGTTCCCCGTCAGACACAGGCTTCAGATCGTCGTCCAAGAGGAAAACCTCCATATTCCGGCACGCCTTCCCGATCGGCACGGGTTCCCCGTCGTCAAAATTCCGCTCGATTTTATACGCCGTGCAGTCCACTGTCACCTCGGTCGGGCCGTAGAGGTTGATGAATTCACACGCCGCCGTCGCTGTTTTCCAGAGATTCAGATGCTTCGCCTGAAGCACTTCTCCGCCGAGGATGACATGGCGCACGCTGTCCAGACGTTTTTTCGCGAAAATTCCCGATTCCGCCGTCATCCGGAACGCAGAGGTCGCCCAGATCAGTCCGGTCACGCCGCGCTCGTTCAGATAATCCACGAGGAGCGTCGGGAACGAAAACAGCTTCTTCGGAAGGACATACGTCGTGCATCCCTGCGAGAGCGTCTGATAAAAATCCTTCACTGAAAGATCGAAGAAGAACGGCGCCTGATTGCCCAGAACCCACGTCTCATCAATCCCGCAGAACGCCGTCATCCAGTCGGTGAAATCGATCACGCTCCGGTGCGAAACGGGAATCCCCTTCGGAACCCCGGTCGAGCCGGACGTAAAAATCATGTAAGCCGGGTCGATATCGAGCACGTTTTCACGCCGCGCGGCAAGCAGATTTTCGTCCGCTGTCACGTTTTCCGCGTCTTCCACAGCGAGCGTGCCGGTCATGTCCGCGTATTTTGCGGCAATTTTCGCGTCATGCGCCGTGTACAGAAGGAGCGCGGGTCTGACTTTCGCGAGAATATCCCGCATTCTGTCCTCCGGCATTCTCGGGTCCAGCGGAACGTAACAGCATCCCGCCGCAAGACAGCTGACAATCCCCACCGCCGTCACAGCGGAACGGTCGGCAAGCACCGCGACCATCGAACGCACCGGGCAGCTCTTCGAAACGGCAGTTCCCACAGATTCCGCGGCAGTTTTCAGCGCACGGAACGAGAAAGAACGCGCGTCGTCGGCAAATGCGGTTTTCTCCGGCAGACGGGCGGCGGTATGGGTGAGATATTCGTACAGATTCAGCATGGCGATACCTTCCGGCATATATTTAAAGTAGCAATCGGTAATATACGGCTGTATTATACCACACCATGCGAAAAAAGTCAATCCACTTGACAGCCGGGGCGCGCGATGCTATAATGAAACTGCTATGAAGAAACAATTTTTACAGTTCATTCAAACAATTTCGCCGCGCGGACTCAGGCTGAAATCGTGTCTGACCGCGCTTCTCGGCAGTATGATTCTCGCCTTCGGGCTGTACAATATCCACGCGCTTTCCCACGTCACGGAAGGCGGCATTCTCGGACTGACCCTCTTTTTCAAGCACTGGTTCGGCATTTCTCCCGCCGTCTCCGGGCTGATTCTCAACACCGCGTGCTACCTCGTCGGATGGCGCGTGCTCGGTGCCGATTTCATCTGGTATTCCCTCATCTCCGGCGGCGGATTCTCGCTCTTCTACGCCATATTCGAGCAGTTCCCGCGGGTGTATCCCGGCATTGCGGATCATCCTTTCGCGGCGGCGATTGCGGGAGCGGTCTTCGTCGGTGTCGGCGTGGGTCTTTCCGTCCGCGTGGGCGGTGCATCCGGCGGAGATGACGCGCTTGCCATGGCGATCGGGCATGTGACAAAAATCCCGATCCAGTGGATCTATCTCGTCTCCGACCTGACCGTACTCGCACTTTCCCTGACATACATTCCGCCAAAACGCATTCTGTACTCGCTCCTCACCGTCGTCCTGTCCGGTCAGATCATCGGATGGATACAGAAATTAAAAATTCCAAAACGGAGGTAACTATGGTTCGTCTTCCGCTTCTGAAAAACGAAATCGTCCGTCCGGCAGGGGATCCCGTGCTGTGCGATCTGCTCCGGTACCGCGCGTTCCGGGAGAATTACGGCAAGTCCCCGCTGACGGCAAAGGCTCACGCACTGGCGTCTCTTCTGGAAAACTATCCCGCGTCCGTTTATCCGGATGACCGCATCATCGGCTCCCGCGCGGGCTGCTTCACATCGGATTACGAGCCCGCGGAGCTGACCCGTGCACGGGATATCTGCGGCAATTACGGCTCCCTCCACTTCGGCACAAACAGCGACCACTTCGCGCCGGGTTATGCGGCATTCCTCGCCGACGGCATCCGCGGTACCCGGGAGAAAATCGAACAATCCCTCGCAAACCACGCGGATGAGCCCGACAAAGTGGAGTTTCTCTCGGCCCAGCGGCTCGTGCTCGATGCGTTCTCGGTCTTCATCCGGCATCACGCGGACGCGGCACGGAGTCGGGCAGACGGAAACGATGAGCTGACCGCGGCTGCCGATGCGCTTGACAGCATTGCCGAAAACCCGCCGTCCACCTTCCGCGAAGCCTTAAATCTCGTGTGGCTTGTGCATCTCGCGTTCCTGCTTCAGAGCAAGTACGCAATGGCGCTCGGGCGGATCGACCAGTATCTCTATCCCTACTTCAAGCACGACACGGAAGCCGGGATTCTGACTGCGGAGGATGAGGAGAATCTGCTCGCGTGTACGTTCATCAAAATCGGGGAAAGCCGGTTCTGGGGCGGATTTTCCGAAATGGTACTGATGGTCACATCGTACTGCTCCTCAATCTCCAGATTCCGGTTATAGATGGAGTCATTGAGCAGTTCCCCGTTCAGCTCTTCCGCATCGAATTCAAAATAGTTATGCACGCCATTCCCGGCATCCCATTTCAGCACAGTGAATTCCGCGCCGCCAAAGATCACATCCGGCAGATCGGGCAGAATTTCCGTCTCCGCAGTTTCTGCCGCCGTATCCGCAGTGGTATCCTGCACCGTTTCTGTATCTGTTCCTGTTCCGCCGCCGCAGCCGGACAGAGCAAACAGCATCGCCAGAAGAATACAAAGTCCGTTCCGTTTTTTCATGAGAAGCTTCCTTTTGTTTTTGTGTATATCTCTTTTGTTTCGTATACATTATCGCAGCATATATCATGCCGCAGTCCGTAAAATGCAGGCGTTTTTACTGCATTTCCGCAATTTTTCCCATCCAGTTGTCCAGCTGGGTCTGTGCAGATTTGGCTTTTCCGGCATACTGGGAAACGAACGTATTGTTCTTGCTCTTGAGGATCGAGTCGTACATACCGGAAATGTCCAGCCAGGAATACAGCAGTGCCGTATCGAACCGGTGGTTGGAGAACATCAGATCCAGAACCGCCGATGCATTGGGATCGGGAGAGTACTTGGATTTCATCATCACTTCATAGTACGCCGGCACCACAGTATGGTAGGATTCTTCGCTGAGGGCTTCGATCACAAAGCTCACATCCGACAGATTTGCCACCACGGGAACCAGAATGGCCGTACTGTTGCCCACTTCGGAATAGGCATAATAGTGTTCCTGTGTCTCGTTCAGCTTGGGATTGGGCAGAATCCCGAAGTCGATTTCGGAATTGCTGATGATGCTGGGGGCATACCGCACTACACCGCCGATAAACAGGGCACGGTCGTCATAGAAGGTATCCAGCGGAATATCCCACATGGATTTCCCGGTAGTTTCGGAAGTAGAATAGTCATTGGCCAGCAGAGAGTTGGTTTTGTCGATGAAAATGGAGGCAACCTTATCCAGCGCGTTGATATGGGTTTCGCTGTCCGCCGACAGAACCGGCACATCGTCTGCGTCCTTGGTGCTGTACTGTACATCACAGCCGATCACCGCCGCCAGCATCTGACCATACTGACAGGAATACCCGTAATTGTCCAGCTGATCCATATCGCCGTCGCCGTCCAGGTCAACAGACACCGTTTTCATGTCTTCATACATGGCATCCCATGTCCAGCTGCCCTCAATGACCGCTTCATAATAATCCCGGAGACCATGGTTGCCTGCCATGGTTTTGTTGAAGAACAGGCAGTATGTCTGCTGTTTGTACAGGAGCAGATAGTCGTTCATGGTCATAAACAGTTTTCCGCCCAGAGAACAGCTGTCGTTGATGGTGTCATACCACCAGGGCATATCGAAATTGAAATATTCCCCGGTATACAGGTCGTAGAAAGAGCCGTTGATTACGTTTTTCTGCACGTTGGCCACATGGGAAACAACATAATCCACCCCGTCATCCCCGGACTGTACCGCTTTGATCGCTTCATTGCCGGGAGATTCAAACTTCTGCTGGGCAACAGACAGATTGTATTTTTCTTCCACCGTAGCATTCCGCTGGTAAATGGCATCGTTGAGCACTTCCCCGTTCATATCCTCGGATACCAGTTCATATGCGTCAAACTGGGGATACCCCGGTGCACTGCGGGTATATACATTGAACACACGACCTTCAAATCCTTGTCCGGCAGATTCCCGCGGATCTCGGTTTCCGCTTCGGTTTCGGTCTGGGCAGTTGTATCGCTAACCTCTGTTGTGGTTTCTGTGGTTT
>JAFTPW010000302.1:0-9001 GCA_017463075.1 Clostridia bacterium | reverse complement strand
GTTGTAGTGGTGCATGTAGCGCTTGGTTTCTTCTTCGGAGATACCGTCGAGCATCTGAACATCGCTGATGGAGCCGAGGGTAGCTACGTTGAGAACCTGAGTCTGACCTCTGGTGAACATACCGGAACCGTGGTCGCGGTTGAAGAGGTGTACTTCGGCTGCGAGAGGACGGATCTGGTCCATTCTTCTGCCGTCAACACGCTTCTGTTCGTCGAGGAGCCAGCGGCGTACGATCTGCTTCTGAACCTTGTAGAGAACTTCGTCGAGAACAACGTGCATTTCGTCGTTGCCTTCGTCGAACTTGTTGTAAACCGCTTCGGTAATGGGAGCCATTCTTGCGTCGCGGATGTTCTTGTCGTCGGTATCGAGTGCTACCTTGACGTCTTCTGCGCAGAAGTTGTAAACCGCGTCGAAGAGGTCGTGGTCGATTTCAGCGGAGGGATATTCGAACTTCGGCTTGCCGACTTCCGCAACGATGGTTTCGATGAAGTCGCATACCTTCTTGATTTCTTCGTGAGCGAACATGATTGCTTCGAACATCTTGTCGTCCGGAACTTCAGCCGCACCTGCTTCGATCATGACAACCTTCTGCTTGGTACCGGCAACGGTGAGTTCGAGGCAGCTTCTGTCTCTCTGTTCAGCAGTGGGGTTGATGATGAGGCCTTCTTCTTCGGTGAGACCTACAAACACGCCGCCGATCGGGCCGTTCCACGGAATATCGGAGATGGAGAGAGCGATGGACGCGCCTACCATTGCAGCGATTTCAGGGGAAGCATCGTGGTCAACTGCGAGAACGAGGAGGGAGAGGACAACGTCGTTTCTCAGATCCTTGGGGAAGAGGGGACGTACGGGACGGTCGATTACACGGGAGGTAAGGATCGCCTTTTCGGAAGGACGGCCTTCTCTCTTGAGGTAGGAACCGGGAATGCGGCCTACTGCGTACAGTCTTTCTTCAAAGTCGATGGAGAGAGGAAGGAAGTCGATGCCGTCGCGGGGTCTTTCGGAAGCGGTTGCGCAGCAGAGAACTGCGGTATCGCCGTAACGAACGAGCACGGAGCCGTTTGCGAGGCCTGCCATCTTACCGGTTTCGATTACCAGAGGTCTGCCTGCAAAGTCGTAGGAAAAAGTCTTATACTTTTCAAACATTGCGTTATTCTGCCTTTCTGTTATATTAAAATGAAGGGAATACCGCCTGGCTCAGCACTTAAACAAGGATCGGACATACGTCAGGTCGTTGTTTAACTGCTAATCCAAAGCGGTGGTTTTGCGGGAGCATCACAAAAAGTGAAGCCGCGGCAGATTCAGTTGTAGCCGGATCCGCCGCAGCCTTCCATCTTCGTGATTGGGATTGAGAAACCCGGATCGTCCGAAACTTATCTTCTCTAAGAAGATTTATCTTCTCAGACCGAGCTTTTCAACGATCGCACGGTAACGTTCGATGTCGTTTTCCTTGAGGTAACCGAGAAGGTTTCTTCTGTGACCAACCATCTTGTTCAGACCGCGGCGGGAGTGATGGTCCTTCTTGTTAACCTTGAGGTGTTCGGTAAGGGTTTCGATTCTGTAGGTCAGGATAGCGATCTGAACTTCGGGAGAACCGGTGTCGCCTTCGTGAACCTTATAAGTGTCGATGAGTTCCTGCTTCTTTTCCTTGGTAAGCATAGTAGTGATTTCCTTTCACCTTATAAAATATTCGGATGAGCCCGAAGCTCAGCAAACGGCGGGTGAAACGTCGGTAACGACCAAATATCCGCAAACCGTGCCATGGGCAGTCCGAAAGATATTATAGCACAGTTTTGCGGATTTGTAAAGTGAAATCAAAAAAACATGTAACAAAGTTTGATGCGATTTATGTTTTTGGGTTGGCTATTTTGGAGGGTAGAAAAAATGGACACACGGCGCGTTCACTTTAAACTTCGGCTGATGTGCCGCACGGCTGAGCTTAGCCGGGAAACTGAGTGTCACCATACTGCTGTCAGTGCCAAGTGCAATTTCGTCTCGCCGCCGCAGGCTGAGTTTACCGAGGAAACTGAGTGTCCCTTGCGATAAAGTGGGTTCGCTGAAAATTCAAACTGCACGGGTATGGCGCCCGCGGCGGGCATTTTCAAGGGGAACGCTTGAACGGCCGAGATCCCTAAGAGCCCGTGACGCGCAGGTTTCATCGAAGATGAATACCTAGTTCTTAGGCGCCCCCGCGAGGGGTAATAAAATCAATTGAAAAGCGGAGCTTTTCTACAATATCATTGACAACCCTAACAGGATTTGATAAAATATACCTATAAAATAAAAATACTAAAAATCCAAAAATTAATTTTTGCGAATCAAAAAGGACACCACCCATGAAAAAAGAACTTCTTCTCGATGAACTTGCCCGCTATGCGGATGATTCCGTCAGCGTCGTTTTCAAGGACACTACCGTCTCCACCAATGCCGATGCGCGTGAACTGATCGGAAGTGAAATGTCCGGCCCCGTCCTCATCATCGCCAGCGAACAGACCGGCGGACGCGGACGTCAGGGCAAATCCTTCCTCTCTCCCGAAGGCGGACTCTATATGTCCCTCGTGTTCCGCTCCGATGTTCCGATCGAAAGCGTCATCCCCATGACTTCCGCCGCCGCTGTCGGTGTGTGCCGTGCCATCGCGGATGTTGCAGGGGCGCAGTGCGGAATCAAGTGGGTCAACGATATCTACTACGACGGTAAAAAGCTCGCGGGTATCCTCGTGGAATCCATCAACAACTACGAAGCCATGACCTCCGATTACCTCATCATCGGCATCGGCATCAATATGACCACCGCACCCGACGTCGAAACCATCGGCGGCGTGACTGCGGCTTCCCTCTCCGATGAGGGCTATGACGTCGAAGTCGAGACCCTGTGCGCAAAAATCGTCGGCGAGCTTCTCGATTTCCGCAATTCCGGCTACTACTTCCCTGCCTATATCGACGATTACCGCCGTCTCTCCGTTGTGCTCGGACGCGAAATCACCTTCACGCAGGACGGCGCAACCTGCTCCGGCACCGCTCAGTCCATCGGTGAAAACGGCGAGCTGATCGTTTCCTGCGGCGATGAAACCGTTGCCCTCGCGTCAGGTGAAATCAGCGTCCGCGTCCTCTCCGGCGACAGCACGATTCTGAATTACGAAGAACTCAAGGCAAAGGTATCGGCGGGTGCGGAACTGGACTTCACCTACGACGGCAGACGCTTCTGCATCAGCTGTCCGCGCGGAAAGACATGGAGCATCGCGGAATACGGCAGCACGGGATTCTGTCAGAATTTCGACACCGCTGAGGAACTCTTCCTCGATACACGCATCTCCGGTATGCCCCTGGACGAAATCTGGGAAAACGTATCCGAAGTCACCGTTCTCTAAAGGGATACTGCCATGACTGACTCCAAAACGCTGGCTTATATCAACCTGTACGGCGTGCTCGGTTCGCTGAGTGCACTGTGCGCCTGTGTTCCCGAGGCGAAGAAAATCCTCGGCAATGCGGGCTGTTCCATCGGCTTCACCGTCAAGGACGGACCGGCGGCGACTCTCACCTTCGTGGGCGGCTCGTGCATCATCCGGGAAGGTGCCGACGACTGTACGGTGAAGATTCCGTTCTCATCCCCCGAAAAATTCAACGGCATGGTTGACGGAACCGTGACGCCCATCCCGACCAAAGGCTTCACGAAGCTCCCGTTCCTGCTCGGGAAATTCAAAAAGCTGACCGATCTGCTGGAATCCTACCTCAGACCCGCGCCGGAAAAGCTCGCGGATGAAGCGTTCCTCCGTCAAAGCACCATCGTTATGTTCCGCGTCATCGTCGCCGCGATTGCTCAGATCGGAAATCACGACAGAATCGGACAGTTTTCCGCATCCAATATGCCCGACGGCGCGATCAAGTTTGAAATTCCCGGTGCGGCAAAGGCGGCGATCCTCATCAAAAACGGCACGCTGACCTACTCCGACAAAATTCCGAAAGACGTCACCTCCGTCATGACCTTCGCCGATATCCGGACCGCGCGCGATCTCTTCGACGGAAAAATCAACGCGGTCGCGGCAGTCGGAAACGGCGGCGTGAAAATGGCGGGCATGATTCCGCAGCTCGACAACGCCAACCGGATCCTGTCGCGGGTCGAGATGTATCTGAGATGAACGGAGGCACGAATATGAGAGAACCCTTCACATACCCCAATTCGCGGGAGCAGTTTGAGAGAGCGTCCCGCGTGATTCCCTCCGGGATTTACGGACATCAGGGTCCTGCCGAGGGATGCCACATTCCGCACGACGCGTTCCCGCTATTCTCCAGCCGTGCGTCCGGGACGTATTTCTGGGACATCGACGGGCACCGCTACATCGACTACATGTGCGCATACGGCCCGAACGTGCTCGGCTACAACGATCCCGACGTGGACGAAGCGGCACGGAAACAGCGCGAAAAAGGCGACTGCATCACCGCACCTTCGCTGATTATGGTGGATTTCGCGGAGCTCCTCGTGGACACCGTGGCATCCGCAGACTGGGCATTCTTCGCCAAAAACGGCAATGACGTGACCACCCTCGCCGTCATGACCGCACGTGCGCACACCCGACGCAAGAAAATCGTGTTCTTCAAGGGATACTACCACGGTGTCGCCGCATGGACGCAGAAAATCGACTATGCGGGCATCATTGAAGAAGACGTCGCGAACAATCTTTACATCCCGTGGAACGACGCCGCCGCACTTGAGCGTGTGTTTGCCGAAAACCGGGATGAGATTGCCGCCGTCATCGCTCAGCCCTACATGCACGGCAATTTCGCGGACAATGAGCTTCCGGCGGAGGGATTCTGGCAGAAGGTACGCAAGACATGCACCGAAAACGGGACGATCCTCATCGTGGACGACGTGCGCGCGGGATTCCGTCTGGATCTTGCGGGAAGCGACCACTATTTCGGCTTTGAGGCGGATCTCATCTGCTTCTGCAAGGCGATTGCGAACGGCTACAACGTCTCCGCGCTCTGCGGCAAGGATTTTCTGAAAAACACCGTCTCGTCGATCTCCTACACCGGCAGCTACTGGCTCTCCGCAGTTCCCTTCGCGGCGGGCATTGCGTGCATCGAGAAGATGAAGCGGATCAACTCGCCGCAGATTCTGCTTGACAAGGGCAATCGTCTGAAGCGCGAGCTCATCAAGGCGGCAGCGGACTACGGCTTCAATCTGAAAATCAGCGGCGCGCCGTCACTGTTCTACATGAGACTCGCGGACGACCCGACCCTGATGCTGCATCAGGAATGGATCGCGGAATGCGTCAGACGCGGCGTGTATTTCACCAACCACCACAACCACTTCATCAACGCCGCCCTCACCGATGCTGACATTGACGAAACCGTCGACATCGCGCGCGACGCGTTTGAAGTGCTCCGCCAGCGGCATCCGGAGTAAACCTTTTTTCTTCTTTCTTATTTATTATTTCTTCTTTATTCTTTCGCCCCTCACACTTCATTTCAACAGGAGGACTAAAATCATGCGTAAACTCGGCGTATCCATCATCGGGGGACATCCCGACAAGTATTCCGTTACCGAACAGATCAGGCTCTTCGCAGAGGTAGGCTTTGACTGCTTCTTCTCGGGCGCATCCGGCTCCAAGGGGAACGAACCCGTGGAAGAATGGGCGGAATGCGCGGCAAAATACGGCATCGAATTCGAAACCATCCATGCACCCTTCGGCGGCGTGAACGATCTGTGGAAGGATGTCCCGGCGGGCGACGACTACATGAACTACATGTGTACCGTCATCGATCAGTGCCATCGCGCAAACGTGGACAAGATGATTATGCACGTCACCATCGGCAACACCGCACCGGATGTCGGCCCCGTCGGACTGAACCGGTTCGCAAAGCTCGAAGAATACGCGGAGAAGAACGGCGTGCATCTCTGCTATGAGAACCTCGAGCCCCTGCCGCACCTGCACGAAGTCATGAAGCACGCGGGCGACTACCACGGATTCTGCCTCGACATCGGTCACAACTGCTGCTACACACCGCACATCCCGATGATGAAGCTGTACGGCGACCGCATTCTCTGCACGCACATCCACGACAACCGCGGCGTGACCCAGCCCGGCAACATCGACTACCGCGACGACAACCATCTGCTCCCGTTCGACGGCATCCTCGACTGGAAGTGGTTCGCAAAGACCCTGAACGCAACCGGCTACACGGGTCCGATGACGTTCGAGCTGTCCGCGGGAAGCAAGCCTGAATACAGCTCCGGCACGTTTGTGAGCTTCGTGAGAGACGCGTTTGAGAGAGCGAAGAGAGTCCGCGCGTTTGAGGAGGCAGACTGATGCTGAAAATCACGCATTCCATCGTTCTCGACACGCTCTGCATGCTGGAAACCCGATGCAGCATCCGCGAAGACCGCAGTTATCTCGACGGATTCCTTGAGCTTCACGGTGAAATTGCGGAAAAATTCGGCACTCTGCTCCCGAACTGGTGCTACGGAATGTCGGCGTTCTCCTATCTGCTCTCCGTCTGGGCGGCGGAAACGGGCGAATCCACGGAAACCATGTCCCTCTCCCGTCTGGCGGATGTGATTGAGGATGTACCGACCTTCGATTCCGTGGTGCGTCCGGCGATTGACAACGAATTTCTCCGGAGCTTTTTCTGGCCTTTTCTCGACAGTTTCCGTCAGCCGAAGCACGCGGAGTATGTCAGCACCATCCGTGCCCTTGCCGACGCGGGATTTGAGGACTGGTACTGCCGCCGCGTCATGCCGTATGTGACCGCCTTTGAAGAAAAGCTCCGGGCGCATTACGCGGACGACGACACGGATACGGTACTCCGCCATGTGGCACGGATGAAGAACCGCGAGCCGGAGGATATCACCATCACGGTTTCCATGTTCTCAGACCCCGTGAGCTTCACCCTCCGCGGCGGATTTCTGAACTGCATGGTCATCGACCGCGGCCGCCGTCCGTCATGGCTGATCGCGCACGAATGCATGCACGGATTTGCATCGGCTGAGACAACGGAGCTGTACCGGAAATACGTGGACGCCGACGACGAACGCCGTGAGATGCACCGGATTCTCATCGAAGAGATGCACTCCGGGGACGAGGAAGAAATGGTGATGGCGGCAGAGCATTACATCATGGTTCTGACCGGAGCGGATCCCGAAGCGGAAATGGAGACTGCCAGAGGACGCTACGGCGGATGCTGTCCCAATGTCGCGGTATTCCTCGGTCTTCTGCTGAAAGAGCCCCATCCTGTCGCGGATTATGACGCGTGGATGAAGAAAACGCTGACAAACCTGCTGAACTGAATCCAACAAGCGCCGCACAGCCTCAAACCTGCGGCGTTTTTGTATTGACGCGGGCGGAAAAATCGGGTATAATGGAAGAAAATCCACCCAACCGGAGCCGTATATGTCCTCTTTCGTCTTAAAGCTCATCGCCGCCGTGACCATGTTCATCGATCACATGGGACTGATCCTCTTCCCGGGTCAGATGATTTTCCGCGTGATCGGACGGCTGGCGTTCCCCATTTACGCCTACTGCATCGCTGAGGGATTCCGCTACACCCGCAACCGCTGGCACTATTTCCTGCGGATTTTCATCCTCGGTGCCGTCTGCCAGATCGTTTACGCCTTCGTGGACGACCATCTCCTGCTCGGCATTCTCATTTCGTTCTCCATCGCGATCGTGATTATGGCGCTCTGCGACGGGGTCAAAGCCTGTCTGCGCGGTGAAAAAAGCCGGCTGAATCTCCTGATCGGGAAGGTGACGCACAAATCCCTCTCACCTGCCGCCGACCGCGTGCTTTCCACTGCCCTTGCCTGCTCCTCGATCGTTCTCGCGTTCGTGCTGTGCATGCTCGTTGACGTGGACTACGGCTTCTTCGGGATCATGCTCCCGGTGCTGACGAGCTTCTTCGACGACCGCGGTCAGCGATTTGTGATTTTCGCGTCCACCCTTCTCGCGCTCTGCATCGACATGACCGGCGGCTTCACGATCCAGTACTGGTCGCTTCTCACCATCCCGATCATCGCCGCCTACAACGGAAAGCCGGGCAGGTACCGGATGAAGCATTTCTTTTATGTGTTCTATCCCCTGCATCTCGTGGTGCTGTACGGGATTGACATGATTCTGTGACGGATCCGTTCGTTTGCTTTGGTTCGGACAGTCGGGAACGCCGGTTCCTGCGATGAATCGGACGGCATTGTTCTGTCCGCTGATTTCCATTCTGCATTACAAAAGGAGCACCTTATGCGTGACATCATCTTATTCGACCTCGACGGCACACTCACCGATCCGGCGCTGGGGATTACCAATTCGATCCTGCATGCGCTATCAAAAATGGGACGGGAGCTGCCCTCGCGCGAATCCCTGTACCGCTTCATCGGGCCGCCGCTGGTTCCCGCGTTTCAGGAATTTCTCGGCATGACGGAGGAGGAGGCACAGCGCGCGCTCGTTCTGTACCGGGAGTATTTCTCGGTGACGGGACTGTTTGAGAACACCGTGTACGGCGGCATCGCGGATGCACTGGAGAAGCTGAAACATGCCGGATGCACGCTCGTTCTCGCGACATCGAAGCCGGAGCAGTTCGCGGTGCGGATTCTCGGGCACTTTGATCTCGCGCAGTATTTCACCCTGATCTGCGGCGCGTCCATGGACGAAAAGCGGAACACCAAGGACGCCGTGATCGGCTATGCGCTGGAAAAACTCGGTCAGCCGGACAAATCCCGCGTCATCATGGTGGGTGACCGGCATCACGACGTGGAAGGTGCGGCGAAGTTCGGGATTCCGACCGTCGGTGTGCTCTGGGGCTACGGCTCGCGGGATGAGCTCACGGATGCAGGTGCGGCATGGCTTGCGGCAGACGTGGGCGAGATGGTGCGTGGGCTGATGAGATGAGAAAAGGAGACTGACGAAAAATCAGTCCCCTTTTGTTTTTCAGTCGTAGCGGAGCATCTGGATCATGTGTGTGCCGTCCAGATCTTCCGTTTCGTCCTTTTCCAGAACTCTGCGGTCAAATTCGT
>JAFTPW010000301.1:0-2588 GCA_017463075.1 Clostridia bacterium | reverse complement strand
TGCTGCTGGTGATTCTGCTCCTCGGCATCTTCCGCGGCAGCTATATCTCGTCCGCGTTCATCTACGGACAGTTTTAAGGAGGAGTTATGACATCAAAAAAATGGCTCATCCTCTTCTTCCTGACCGTGCTCGGCATTTCCGCGGTTCTGGCGGGCTTCAATATCCTGACCGACCCGTTCGGGGTGTTCGGCGATCCCGTCCTTGACTGGTGGGGCTATAACATGACGAACAACCCGCGCACGGCGAAGTTTTCCTATCTGAAAGATCACTTTGACGAATACGATTCCTACATCATCGGGTGCTCGTCCACGTCCGCGTTCACAGCCGACGATTTCAGCGGGCTGTACGGCGGGAATTTCTACAACATGATCGTCTACGGCGCGGATATGCTCGACTCCGAGGAGATGATTGCGTACCTGATTGCGCACGATTCGCCGGAGAATATCGTCCTCAACGTGTATCTCGACAACGGTGCGGTTTACGATGAGGAATCCAACGCCTACACCCACTCCATGCCCGCCGCTGTTGACGGATCGATTCCGCTGCCGTACTATGCGCGGTTTCTGTTTGCCAGTCCCGAATACGGTGCGGCGAAGCTGAAGGCGCTCACGGACGACACATGGCTTTCACAGTCGTTTGATGTGTTCGACCCGGTGACCGGGGAATACGACAAGCGCAAGCGCGATATCGAGCCGATCGGGGACATGGGTGCGTATCTTGAGGCGTATCCGGTGTTTGCGGACTATCCGGCGCGCTCCGGCTATACACTCCCGCATGCCGAAGACTGCATTGAGTCCGTGCGTCGGATTGTTTCCCTGTGTGAGAACGCCGGAGTGAAGCTGACGGTTGTGACGGCTCCGGTGTATGCGGATTATTTTGACTACTTCGATCCCGCGGAGGTGACGGCGTTCTACCGGGCGCTGGCGGAGGTGACGGACTTCTGGGATTTTTCGTACTCCTCCGTGAGCTTTGAGCCGCGGTATTTCTACGACGCCACCCACTTCCGCAACGCCGTCGGCGATATGGCTGCCGCAAGAATCGCAGGGAACACGGATGTGTACATCCCCGAGGACTTCGGCTGGTACGTGACGGCAGAGAACGCGGATCGGTATTTTGCGAATTATCTCAATCGTACCGCGCTGTCGGATGACGGAATTTCGGCGGATGTGCCCGTTCTGATGTACCACCATCTCGACGGGGACGCATCGAACGACATGATCGTCACGCCGGACACCTTCCGTGAACACATGACGGCGCTTTCCGACGCGGGATTCACGGCGATCACACCGGAGGATCTGGTGAATTACGTGAAATCCGGCGCGGATCTGCCTGAGAAGCCGGTGCTGATTACGTTTGACGACGGATATACGTCCGTTTATGACTACGCATACCCGATTCTCGCGGAGCTTGGAATGCACGGCACGGTGTTCTGCATCGGCTCTACCTTCGGCTCGGACGTCTACAAGGACACCGGCGAAGCAATCATCCCGCATTTTGGCGCGGACGAGGCACGGGAAATGGTTCGCTCCGGCGTCATGGATGTGCAGAGTCACACGTTTGACATGCATCAGGCGGCGCAGTTTGAAGACGGTACAGCACGCACCTCGGTCAGCCGGATCGACGGGGAATCCGAGGAGGACTACATCGCCGCGCTCCGGGAGGATATCGCCGAAAGCATCGCACAGCTGGAGACGGCGGCAGGTGAGGAAATCTTCGCGCTCGCCTATCCCGGCGGAATTCTCACGGACGAAGCCGCGGCGGTATTTGCGGAAACCGGCATCACCGTCACGTTTTCGACGGAATACCGCGGGAACACAATCGTACGGGGACTGCCGCAGAGCCTGCTCGGTCTCGGACGGTACACGATCACGGACGATGTGACGGGTGAGGAATTGCTGGAGCTGATCGGAAAATGAACCGACAGAAATGCAGAAAACCTTGTCCCGGGACGTCGGGGGCACCGTCCCCTACGGAATTTCCATGTGAATCAAATAAAAAATGCAGCCTGACGCGATTGTCAAACTGCATTTTTTTGTTATTCTTCTAAAAGCGCAAGAATCTCCGGGAACGGCTCAAGGCTGCGGCGGAGGATTCCGTGCATCTGTGCGATGGCGATGCCGTAGTTCACGATCGGTGTGCCGGATTCCTTCGCGTGGGTGATGCGCCAGCCCATTTCCTGCTCGTTCAGCATACAGCCGCCGCAGTGTACGCAGACCTTGTACTCCGACAGATCTTCCGGGAACTCGCCGCCGGAGGTGAAGGTGTACTCGGGCTTGACGCCGGTGAATTTCTCAATCCACGCGGGCATTTTCACCGTGCCGATGTCGCCGCACTGACGGTGGTGGGTGCATCCCTCGGAAATGAGGACACGGTCACCCGCCTGAATCTTCGAGAGCATCGCCGCACCGCGCACCAGTTCCGCGAGGTCTCCCTTATACCGCGCAAACAGGATGGAGAACGAGGTCAGGAGAATGTCGTCCGGGGTATCCTTCGAAACTCTGCCGAACGCCTGCGAATCGGTGATGACGAGCTTCGGCTTCTTCGCGAGACTTGCGAGGCTCTCTTTCAGCTCGGTATCCTGACAACAC
>JAFTPW010000300.1:0-5432 GCA_017463075.1 Clostridia bacterium | reverse complement strand
TCGCGGAATGACGGGCGCCATCGTCTGCACACCGCACACCAACGTCCCGTTTTCCTACCGCAATCACTGGTCGCCGAAGATGGACGGGCTTGTCAGTCAGCTTTCGGACGCCCTGAGCAGCAGCAAAATCCCGCTCACGGTTTACGCCGGTCAGGAGGTCTTCCTCGACGGGGAACCGGAAATCCTCCTGAAAGAAGGAAAAATCATCCCCATCAACCGTTCCCGCTACATGCTTGTCGAAGCCGATCCCGCCGAGCGGAGCGCATCCGTTTACCGCAAGCTCGAGAAACTCATCTCCATCGGCGTCACACCCGTTCTCGCGCATCCCGAGCGTTACCGCTTTGTCGGAGAGGATCCCGATGCCCCCGGCAGACTTCACGCGATGGGATGTGTCCTGCAATGCAACAAGGGCAGCTTCACCGGCGCATTCGGACGCACCATCGCCCGCACAGCCTACCGCATGCTCGAGGAACGCCAGATCGACTGCATTGCCAGCGACGCGCACAGTCCCAACGTCCGCACACCGTTCATGCGGGATGTCCACGAAATGATCTGCGAGGAGTTTTCATACGACTACGCCGATTATCTCATGTCCGACACGCCCCGCCGCATCATCGAAAACCAGAGGATCGTCAGCTTCCGGCTCTGATCCCATGCCATACACAGAAGGAGAATACCAGAACCCATGAGAATACTGCAAACCTGTGTAGTTGTCCTGTTTCTCGCGGTAACCGTCATTTTCGGGTACTGCTGGATCACCGAACAGCAGAAGGACACCACCCTTCCCGTCATCACCGTCGAAGGAGATACGCTCGATGTGAGCCTGACTGCGGACAACGCCGAGCTGCTTCAGGGCGTCACCGCATTTGACGAAAAGGACGGCGATATCACCGACAGAATCATCGTCGAATCTCTCTCCCGCTTCACCGAACCCGGCGTTGCCATTGTAACCTACGCGGTGTGCGACAGTGACCGTCACGTGGCATCCGCATCGCGCACCATCCGCTACATCGGCTACGAAGCACCGCATTTCACCATGAGAAAATCCCTCATTTTCAGCCCGAGCGAACGCGTTCTCATCAGCGGCAGACTGGGTGCATGGGACGTTCTTGATGGGGACATCAGCTCCCGCGTCATCGTCACCGCAACCGACTACGCCGACAACACCTCCGGTCTCTTCCACATTTCCGTCCGGGCGACCAGTCTGAAAGGCGACACCATCACCGCGACCCTGCCCCTTTATGTGGAAAACGTCAGCCCCGCCGCACCGGACATCCGCCTACGGGAGTACATGATCTATCTGAACACCGGCGACGAATACGATCCCGCATCCAATCTGATTGACGCCATCGCGTACAACGAAGACGACCTGACCGCATCCGTCGAAATCGAATCCGATCTTGACACAAGCACGCCCGGCGTATATCAGGCACACTACTACGCCACCGACGATCAGGACCGGCGCGCGCACGAAATTCTGACAATTCTTGTGGAAGGCTGAACAAATGGAACAGAAAAACAACGAAAAACTCCTGAGCTTTGAATGGCACAGCCTTCTGCGTGACTTTCTCGCGAATGTCTGGATCGTGATTCTCTGCGGGATCATGAGTCTCATGCTCGTCTACATCACCTCCCGCAGTCTCTACACACCCTCCTACACCAGCAGTGCCACCCTCATCGCCAACGTCAAAACCGGCTCCACGCAGACCTACACCAATCTCTCCGCATCCTCGGAAATGGCGAACATCTTCTCCGAGGTCTTCGTACAGCCCGCCATGAAAGAGCACGCGGCGGCATATCTCGGTCAGGCAGGCTTCAGCGGCACCGTATCCGCGTCCGTTCTGCCGAGCACGAATATTTTCACCGTCAGTGTGACCGCGTCCGATCCGGAAACGGCATATTTCCAGCTCTGCGCCATCCTTGAGGTGTATCCCGATATCGCGATGTCCATCTTCTCCGACGCCGTCATCGACATCATGCGCCCGCCGATGGTTCCGAAGGCTCCGTCCAATTCCCTGCCCGCGCAGAACAAAATGCAGATCGTCGGCATCTGCGTGCTTCTTTCCGCCGCGGCCGTCGTGATGATCTCCCTGCTCCGCGATACCGTCAAGTCGGAAGCGGATTTCCGCAAAAAGATCGACGCCAAGCTCATCGGCACCGTCGCACATGAGAGAAAAAACCTCTCCCTGCGGCATCTCCTGAAAAATCAGAAAATCGCACTGCTCATCAACCGCGCCGGCGCGTCATTCCAGTTCACGGAGAACTACCAGCGTCTCGCCGCAAAGCTCGGATACATGCAGCGCACCGCGGGAGATAAGGTCTTCCTCGTGACCAGCGTTGCGGAAAACGAAGGCAAATCCACCACCGCCGCGAATATCGCAATCGCACTCGCCAGCCGCGGCTACCGTGTGGCACTGCTCGACATGGACTTCAAAAAGCCCGCCGTGCAGAAGATTCTGTCCCTCAATCCCATTCCCGGACGGGACTTCGCCGCACTTCTCTCCCGTGCCATCGCGCCAGGGGACTTCAAGCTCATCCGGTACAAGCACAGCTCCCTCTACTGCGCGCTCAACGCCGGACACCACAACGACTATGTCGACTGGATCGGCTCACCGCTGGTCAAGTCCGTCATCAATGTCTTCACAAGAGAATTTGACTTTGTCATCATCGATACGCCGCCGCTCAGTGTTGCCGCAGACGTAGCCTCTGTCGCAAAGCTGGCGGATCAGTGCATGCTCGTTGTCCGCACGGACTGCGTGTATGCCGCCGATATCAATGACGCCATCCTGACCTTCACCGAAAACGGCAGCAAATTCGCCGGATGCATCCTCAACGATGTTTACACCGAATTCTCCTTCTTCGGTCAGCTCGGCTACGACGAAACCGGCTACTACACCAAGAACTACAAGACCTACGACGCTTACAGCCATTACTCCAAGTACGGCAAATACGCCGTGATCGGTGATCTGTTTGAGGATGATCTGTCCGATGTGACCGGCAAAACGGAGGAACCCAAATGAACAGCCATACTTACAACGACAAACAGCACGATAAAAAGGACTCCGCACAGGCAGAGGAACAGCTTCTTGAACTGGATCTGGAGGGATTTTTCCGTGCGCTTCTGAAATTCTGGTGGGTATGCCTGATTCTTGCCGTCATCGGTGCGGGACTCATGTTCTACAAGAGCTACGTGAAATTCGTGCCCGTCTACAAGTCCTCCGTCACCTTCACCGTCAAGACGCAGGAAATCGGCGTGTCCGGCAGCGGTATCTCGTCCTACTCCTTCTATTATGACCGCTCCACCGCAAGCCAGCTCGCATCCACCTTCCCGTCGATCATGCAGTCGAACATCCTCTCCGACATCATCTGCCGCGACCTCGGTGTCTCGTGGATGCCCGCAACGCTCTCGGCGTCCTCAGTATCCGGCACCAACATGTTCACCATGACCGCAACCGGCTACGATCCCCAGCTCACCTACGACGTGCTCCTCTCCGCGATGAAGAATTATCCCGAAGTTTCCAGCTACGTCATCGGCAACACGACGCTGGAAATTCTCACCGAACCCACCTTCCCCGAAACGCCCTCCAACTCCACCGCATACCAGAAGCAGATCCTGCTCGGTGCCGGCGCGGGTCTCATTCTCGGTCTCGGCTGGGTGCTCCTGTACACACTCCTGCGTCAGACCATCCGTACCCGCGAGGACGTCAAGGCGCGGCTCAATCAGCACTGCATCGCGGTTCTTCCCCGTGTGATCTTCAAGAAATACAAGCGCGAGATCAACCGCTCCGTGCTCATGACCAATCCTCTCGTCGACAGCGGGTTCCTCGAATCCCTCCGCGCGATGAGAAACAGCGTCCTCAACATCGCAGGGGACAAGAAGGTCATCATGGTTTCGTCCACTGCTCCGGGCGAGGGCAAAACCACGACAGCAGTCAACCTCGCACTCTCCCTGTCCAAGAGCGACCGGCGCGTCCTCCTCATCGACTGTGACCTGCGCAACCCCAGTGTCTGCGGCATGCTGAACATTGAAAGCAAGGTCAGCGATCCCGAGGACATCTTCTCGACCGGCATCACGCGTCTCTCCGGCACGAATCTGAACATTCTCACCTTCAACACCGATGCCCATGCGCTCTGGAAGGTGCTCAAGGTCGAACGTCTGCGCAATCTCTTCGACAGTCTCCGCCCCGATTACGACTTCATCATCGTCGATACTTCTCCCTGCGGTCTGACATCCGACCCGTCCATCGTCGCTCAGGCAGTGGATGCGGCTCTCTTCGTCATCAACCACGACACCATCCGCACCTCCCGCATCGTGTACGCCCTGGATACCCTGACCTCCGCCGGTGTTCCGATTCTCGGATGCATCCTCAACGGTCTCGACCGCGGCTTCTCCGGCTACGGAAACTACGGCTACCGCTACGGACGCTACGGCAGATACGGCTACGGCAAGTACGGATACGGAAAATACGGTTACGGACGCTACGGCTACGGCAGATACGGCTACGGTTACGGCGACCGGAAGAAACACGAAGAGAAGGAAACAAACGAAAGTGACGAATAATTCCACGATCCTGCTCGATGCCCAAAAGGACGGCGACCGTCTTGTGGAGCTTCTGCGGGACGGCAGCATTCTTCCGCTCTCCGTCACCGGATACAGCATGATTCCCCTGCTCAAGCCCGGACGCGACGTGGTCTGGCTCCGCGCATGTACACCGGATGAGCTGAAACCGGGCAGGATTCTCTTCTTCCGCCGCCCGGACGGTCACTTCATCCTGCACCGCATCCGCGCAGTCGACGACGACGGGTATCTCATCATGAACGGCGACGCACAGACGTGGACCGAAAAAATCCCGCCGTCCGCTGCGGTTGCCGTTGTGCATGCCATTACCCGGAACGGCAGAAAACTCTCACCCGGCAGCATCGGAATGAAGCTCTGGGACGCCGTTTGGTATCCGACCAGACCCATCCGACCGGCACTGTTCCGCTGCTACACCACTGTAAAACGCACCCTCAGCGGTGAAAAATCCAATCCTCAGCGAGGAAACCAATGAAATCCATCGGAAACCTGACGATAAGGTTACTCAGAACCGCACTGAACGCTCCGTGTGACGCTTCCATCCCGCCTGACACGATCGATGAAGCAGTCCTTCAGCAGATTTACGCCTTTTCCGCGAGACATGACCTTGCCCACATGGCGGGTGATGCTCTGCGCAGACTCGGGCTGATCGGTGCGGACAAATCCGCGGACTCCTTCAAAAAATCGCAGATTCTCGCCGCGTACCGCTGTGAAAACATCCTGTACGAGATGGAACTGCTCTATCAGACGCTCGAGAAAGCCGGGATTCCATTCATTCCGCTCAAGGGCTCCGTCATCCGGCCGTTCTACCCGTCTCCGGACATGCGCACGAGCTGTGACATCGACGTGCGGGTGC
>JAFTPW010000299.1:0-2687 GCA_017463075.1 Clostridia bacterium | reverse complement strand
TCCTTGGTTTCAAGATATGCCTGACGCTGCTCTTCAAGCACTTCGATGATATTGTCGAGACATGCGAGAGCCTTGTCGGACATG
Source organism: Clostridia bacterium (assembly GCA_017463075.1). Taxonomy (GTDB): domain Bacteria; phylum Bacillota; class Clostridia; order Oscillospirales; family CAG-272; genus UMGS1696. Next base: position 2,603 of record JAFTPW010000299.1, on the reverse strand, counting down.
CGGTCACAGGAAAAATCCTCGCGGCCGAATGCCTTGGCGTGAATTTTGTGCATCGTGGAACAGGAATTGGCGACGGTGCCGACCTTGTAGGTGTCGTATTCCTTCCACCAGTACAGGGGTGCGGTCACGTCGACGGAAACGAAGATCATGCGCATGTACTTGCGGTGGTCGGAGCCGGCTTTTGCCAGACTGGACGCACGTGTCAGATCGTTTTCGCCCAGAATATAGTTGCCGTCGCAGTCATAATGGCTGTCGATACGATCCCACGCGTTCATGGGGTTGCGCATGCCGCGGATGGCGTTCTCCAGATTCATGACGGAGGTGCGTTCAATCAAAATCATAGGTTTCTCCTTATTTTATGGGGATTGTTCGGTTATTATTCCCCGTCGTTCTCTGCCGCTTTCCTTGCAGCGTTTCTTGCTTCGTCGATTTCGTCAAGCTCAAAGGTGAATTTGGTTCCGCAGAAACGGCAGCAGGTTTCCACGGGTTCCTTCGCATCACGGAGCTCCTGCATGTCCTTTTCATTCAGGGACACGAGAGCCTTGAGGTAGCGTTCGCGTTCGCAGTTGCAGCGGTAGCCGATGTCGAACTCATCAAACATCTGATACTCGATGCCGTCGAACAGGTGCGCGATGATCTCATCCCCATCCATACCGTCCGCGATGAGCTTGGAAATGGAACCCGCCATGTTCACGTTGGTCTCGAGCCGGTCAACGTCGGAATCCTGATAACCGGGCATGAGCTGGATCAGATAGCCGCCCGCCGCGAAGCACATGTTGTCGGTATCCACACGGACGCCGAGCGCGCATACGGTGGGAGTCTGTTCGCTGTTTGCAAAGTATTCGGTGATGTCCTCCGCAATTTCGCCGGTGACGATGGGAGACACGCCGATGTAGGGCTCGTTCATTCCCATGTCCTTGATGACGTAGAGGGAGCCGCGTCCGACTGCACCGCCGACGTCGAGCTTGCCGAGTGCATTGTGCGGGAGTTCCACGGTCAGGTCATCCGCATAACCGCGCACGTTTCCCTTGTAGTCGCCGACGCATACCAAGGTTCCGCAAGTGCCGTTGCCGCGGAGCTGGAGGGTCAGGGTGTTGTCCATATCCTTGAGAAGGCTCGCCATGAGGGAGGTTGCGGTCAGCGCGCGTCCGAGAACGGCGGTCATGGTTTTCGATGTATGATGAATTTCGCAGGCACGGCGTACGATTGCGGTGCTGTCGCAGAAAATCACGCGGATGCCGCCGTCTGCCGAAATTGCTCTTTTGATAATGCTGTTTTCTCTGGGCATTGTATTCTCATCCTTTCGGGGATTTTATTCGTATCATAATATTATACCACATCCGCACGGTACTTTCAATAGGGTTCCGCGTTTTCATCCGGATTTTCACGGCTTTCGGCAGTTCTGCACAGCTCGAGGAAGTCCAGCGCCGCGCCGGTCAGCTTTTTGTCCCTGTGATACACGATTTTGTATTTCCGGCTGAAGTCGATTCCCTGCGCGAACACCTCGGAAACCGTCCCCGATGCAATCCGCTCTGCCGCCATCCGCCACGGAACCACAGCCGCCCCGATTCCCGCTTCCGCCGCGTTCATGAGTGCCGCCGTGCTGAGACTTTCCCACAGGGGTTCGGGCAGAGGGATGGATTTCGCCTGCATTGCCGCTTCGAAAATCTCACGCGTACCGGATCCGTGCTCGCGCAGAAGGAACGGCATTGCGGAAAATTCACTCACCTCAAGGACACTTCCGTTTGCACAGGTTTCCGGCGACACAATCACAGCGAGGCGGTCTTCCATATAGTCCTCGCAGACGAGCGCGGGATCGTGCACCACACCTTCGATCAGCGCAAAGTCGATGGAATTGTCGGAAAGCGCCTGCTCCAGCCGGTCGGAACGATTGATTTTCACCTTCACCGTCGTATCGGGATGGGTCTCGCGGAACGATTTTACATACCCCGGCAGAAGCATAGAGCCGATGGAGATACTCGCGCCCACGCGGATGATTCCACGCGCATCCCAGTCGCGGACGGTCTTTTCCATGTCGTCGAACGTGAGCGTGATGGTTTTTGCGTATTCCCGGAATGTCCGCCCGGCGTCACTGAGGTACAGCCGCCGTGCAATCCGGTCAAACAGCTTCACGCCGTAATACGATTCCAGCTCACTCACGGCAAGGCTCACCGCGGGCTGGGTCATGTGCAGGCATTCCGCCGCCTTGGTCATATTGCATCCGCATTCGCAGACGGCTTCGAAAATTTTAATGTGTCGTATCGTCATGGCGTCTCCTTATAAGCGACTCCTTATTGTAATGATAAAATTACATCATTTTACATATCATTCTTCAAGGTGTATAATGTAAACAGTACAATTGATTGGGAGACAAAATGAAAAAACACCTGTATCTGACGCTGTTTCTGCGATCCCTTGCCCTGTCCGCATCCACGATCGGCGGCGGATTTGTCATCATTTCTGTCATGCGGCGGATTTACGTTGTCAAGCTCGGCTGGCTGACGGAAGAAGATATGCTCGATATCACCACGCTGGCGCAGTCCTGTCCCGGTGCCGCCGCCGTAAACGCGTCGATTCTGGCGGGATACCGTCTGGGTGGTTTG
>JAFTPW010000298.1:0-3631 GCA_017463075.1 Clostridia bacterium | reverse complement strand
ATGCGAACAAATATGCAGTTTTTCGGGTTACGAATATAATATACGCAAAACAGGACTTTTTTTCTTTTTTCGACGTTATTTCATCCGTTCTTCACGCGGGACGCACGTTCTTCGTATCCGATCACGGTGACCTGTCCCTTGCCGTAGGTCAGCTCGGCGACGGTCTGGCGGATTTCGTCCTCGCGGGTCTTCTCGATGGCAGTAAGCACGGAAACATCTTCGCCGAAATCGCACGAATCTTCGGATGCACCGAGTTTTTCCAGCGCCACAGTCAGCTTCTGGTAGTCGGAATAGGACACCTTGAGCTGCATGACGGCGTAGTCTTCGAACACCGCAAGTCCCGCCGCGTCGACTGCCTGCTTTGCGGATGCGGAATAGGCACGCACAAGACCGCCCGCACCCAGCAGAATTCCGCCGAAATAACGGGTGACCACCACGCACAGATCCGTCGCACCGGACAGCTTCACGACATTGAGCACAGGCATGCCCGCGGTTCCCTGGGGTTCGCCGTCATCGGAATACCGCGCAACCGCACCTCCGTTGAGAAGATACGCGTAGACGTTGTGGGTGGCGTCGTGGTATTCCTTTTTCTTCGCGTCGATGAATGCGCGTGCTTCTTCTTCACTGGAAACCGGCTTCGCGTGTCCGATGAAGAGGGATTTGCGCTCCTCCATCTCCACGGACACCTCGGATGCCAGCGTAATGCGGCGCTTGACTTCCTCGGGAACTGCTTTTACGTCTTTCTTTTTCATGTTGAATACTTCTTTACTATTATTATAATATGGTCAGTCTTCCTCGACGATATACTTCTTCAGCTTGGCGTACAGACGGTCATCCACCACGCAGCGGCAGAAAATACCGTCCTCGCGGTAGTCCATGTCCACGTCGTCTGCTTCCTTGTAGATAATGCCGGTCACTGCCCCGTCTTCCGGCGGAATCATGACTGCGATGCGGTGCTTGCCGTTTGCCGCCATGGCTTCGATGCGTTCCACCAGCGCGTCACATCCGGCACCGGTGATGGCGGAAATGAACACGACCTCGGTATTGGTCTGCGCGCCGAGGGACTTCATGTGAATCAGCGCATCCCGGTCGGTGCAGGCGTCGCATTTGTTGAAGACGTAGATTGTCGGCTTGCCGGATGCACCGAGTTCCTCGAGAAGCTCGGTTGTCACCTGCGTCTGCGTGATGAATTCCGGGTCGGACGAGTCGATGACGATGAGAAGGATATCGGAGTACACCGCTTCGTCAAGGGTGGATTTGAACGCCTTGATGAGATGGTGCGGCAGATTGCGGATGAAGCCTACGGTGTCGGTCAGAAGGAGCTTGGTGCCGTTCGGCGTCGTGAACTGGCGCGTCGTCGGGTCAAGCGTTGCGAACAGCTTGTTTTCCGCGAGAATTCCCGCACCAGTGAGGTAGTTGAGCAGTGTGCTCTTGCCGGCGTTGGTGTATCCCACGATGCCGCATTTGGTGATGCCGGATTTATCCCGCTGGCGGCGCATGACCATACGGTTCTGCTCGACCTTGCGGAGCTCTTCTTCCAGCGCGGCGATTTTCTCTTTCACACGGCGTCGGTCGATCTCGAGCTTGGTCTCACCCGGACCTCTTGCACCGACGGAACCGGACGACGCTGTACCGCCCTGACGGGATAATTCCTTGCCGCGTCCGACGAGTCTCGGGGATGTGTACCGGAGCTGTGCCAGTTCTACCTGAAGACGGCCTTCGCTGGTGCGTGCGTGATCCGCGAAAATGTCGAGAATCAGCATGCTGCGGTCGATGACGGAAACATCGCGCTCGATATCGTCCTCAATTGCCTTAATCTGGGACGGGGACAGCTCGCAGTCGAAAATGACGAGATCCGCCGCGAGTGAATCGCACAGGCCGGAGAGTTCCGCGATCTTTCCGCTGCCGAGAACGCTTCTGACATCGGGTGTTTCGCGGTTCTGGGTGACGATTCCCACGCATTCGCAGTCCGCCGTTTCGCAGAGACGTTCCAGTTCCCCAAGGGAAATCATGCATTCCTGCTCGCCGCTCTGCTTGTGGATCGCACAGAGAATCGCTTTCAGTTTGTTTTCGTTGTTGATATTGTTCTGTTCCATTTGAAACCTCCTGTATGGTGGAGAAACTGCCGTAAAAACAGAAACGGACAGGATCGAAAGTAGTTTCGGTTTCCTGTCCGTCAGACACAATTTTGATCGGTCTATTATTTGCCTCTCTGCTCAAGACGCTTCTTGAACTTGTCAACGCGTCCGCCAGCATCAACAAACTTCTGCTTACCGGTGAAGAAAGGATGGCACTTGGAGCAAATGTCCACGCGAAGCTCACCGTTAGCATCGCCCTTCGTGGAACGTGTAACTACAGATTCGCCACACGCGCAACGGATTGTGACCTCATTGTACTGAGGATGGATTTCAGTCTTCATTGTTTTCACCTCTATCTCTAAAGATACTCACATGTTCTGTATTATATCACACGGAAACTTAAAATGCAATAGGTTTTTCAAAAATAATTTCGATTTTTTACAGATTTTTTCAGACTGTTTTACACCCGCTTCGCGATCTGTTTCCGAAGGCGCTCAATGATCCGCTTCTCGAGCCTCGAGATGTACGACTGCGAGATGCCGAGTCTGTCCGCGACCTCCTTCTGGGTCAGCTCCTTCCCTCCGCCGAGTCCGTAGCGCAGCTCGATGATCTCACGTTCTCTGTCCTCCAGCGATGCGACGGCTTCCCGCACGGTTTTCTCGTCCTCGGATTTCTCCAGCCGCTGTCCGACCGGGCCTTCTCCCGAATCCAGCACATCCGAGAGCAGAAGCTCGTTCCCGTCCCAGTCGGTGTTCAGCGGCTCATCAATCGAAACATCTCCGCGGTGCGGCGCATTTTTCCGGATGTACATGAGAATCTCGTTTTCGATGCACCGGGATGCGTACGTCGCCAGCTTGATGCCGCGGTCGGTCTTGTAGGTATTGATCGCCTTGATGAGTCCGATGGTACCGATGGAAATCAGATCCTCGATCCCGGTGCCGCAGGTGTCAAATTTCTTCGCAATGTACACCACCAGCCGGAGATTGTGCTTGATGAGTACGTCAGCGAGACTGCGGTCTTCGTCAAAGCGCGCCAGCACCTGTGCTTCTTCCTCCGGTGTGAGCGGCGGCGGCAGAATATCCGGTCCGTTGATGTAATAGCTCTCGCCTTCCCCGAAAAACGCGAGCATCATCCGTCCCACCGTCGCACGGAATTCCGAAAGTCTTGTCAGTGTTCCCGATCCTATCATCATAATTCCCTCCATTTATGTAATCTTGTTCCCGCAAGCGATGCCGGCACAATTCCGTCAAAACCGCCGCGTTCTCCTTCATCCACAGCTACTGCCGCGCGGACTTCGATCCCGTCGACCGAAACCGCATCGGGCACAAATCCGTACAGCATACCGCTTCCCGTCACGGTTTTCACGGGAATGATCCGCAGGCGCAGTCCGCTGTCGGGATTTGTCACACGCCCGGCAAGCGTACCGAGTGCGTCTTCCGATGCGGTAATCACGGGCATGCCGGAGATCGGTTCGGTGAGGAAGCATCCGCTGTCGCACAGTGCCGTGAATGTACGCGTGATTCCCTGTGCCGTGACGGTGACTTCGGCGGATT
>JAFTPW010000297.1:0-4872 GCA_017463075.1 Clostridia bacterium | reverse complement strand
CTTTAGTACATTGTTGTTCAATTTTCAATGAGCGATTTGTTTTGCGCTGTCTCGTTGACAGCCTGTTTATTATATCACATTCGATCTCGTTTGTCAAGAGGTTTTTGAAACTTTTTTGAAGTTTTTTCAACCGGTTGATTCGCTCGATCTCAGCGACCCTTTTATTATACCACAGCAAGCTCCGTTTGTCAAGAGGTTTTTGAAAGTTTTTTGAAGTTTTTTCAAACTCGTGAGCTTTCGTTGCCTCGACAGCGTCTCTCGCTGACAGCTTGCATATTATACCACTTCCCGTCCGCTTTGTCAATACCTTTTTTGAAGTTTTTTCGATTTTTTTGAATGTTTTTTTCTCAGATACCGTTTATACCGACTCAATCACGCAGATTACGGATTCCATCGCGCGAATTTCCTCGATTTCGGCCTCCTTATCATCCTTCTTGTTGAGAATCAAAGTCGCTTCAATGCCGATATGGTTCACGATACCGCTGCGGGCATGCGTAATCTCAATCTCACACAGATGCTGACCGCCGCGGAGCTCCTTCATGAGATCGTGCAGGCGCTTCATATCCGTGCATTCGATATAGATCTTTACATTATACTTCCCGTAGCGCCCGGAACGCTCGAAGGTCGTCAGGAACGCGAAGGTGAACATCACGATCACGGTGCTGATGAGAGCCGCTTCATAGAAACCGACGCCCACCGCGATGCCGATTGCCGCCGTAGTCCAGAGCCCTGCCGCCGTTGTCAGACCGGTCACGAGCGTCTTGCCGCGCACAAGGATCGTACCCGCACCGAGGAAGCCGATGCCGGACATCACCTGCGCCGCAATACGGAACGGGTCTCCTACGCCGAGCCTGTCCTGTGCATACACCCCGGTCATCACCGTCAGGCACGCACCGATTCCGACGAGCATATGGGTTCTCAGACCCGCCGCACGTCCGCGGAATCCGCGTTCAAATCCGATCACGCCGCTGAGCAGACATGTCATGACCAGGCGGAGAATCACCGCTCCCGCGCTCATGTCCGATCCCGAAAACAACTCTCTGATATATTCCATGACGTCCTCCGATACCGTGTATATGCCGCTTATTATATCACATACGTGAATAAATTACAAGAAAAAAGACCGCGAATTTTCACATCCGCGAATCTTTTTCACATTTTCAGTTATTCCGCGCCCTCGATATCGCTCGGATACACAGCAACCTCGCACTTGACGTACAAGGGATTGCTGAGCTCACCGCGGGTAAACTCAATGATGTAGTAGCCTTCCTGCATGCCGACCACTTCAAATTCGTAGTCGTCGACGAACACATCCCTGCCGTCGTCGTAGGATGCGATCACGAGGAAGTCGTCCTTGGTAAATTCGTAGTCCGTGGTTGTGACAACGGGACCTCTGTACGAGGGAACAAGCCCGATTGCATCATCACCGCCGCCGCAGGAAACGCAGCACAGGAGCATCACAGCCGCCAGACATGCGCAAAGATATCTCTTCATTATATATAAGCCTTCTTTCGGGGAAATCACACGCCGGAGTATGCCGCGAAACCGCCGTCCACGGGAATCACCACGCCGTCAACGAATGCAGAGAACCGGTCGTCCGCGAGCCACAGCAGGGTGCCGTCGAGGTCTTCGGGCGTACCGAACCGCTTCATGGGCGTATGACCGAGAATCTTGTCGGAACGGGGCGTGAGGGATCCGTCGGGATTGGTCAGCAGAGTGCGGTTCTGTTCGGTGAGGAAGAATCCGGGCGCGATTGCGTTGACGCGGATGCCGACGGGTGCGAAATGTACCGCCAGCCACTGCGTGAAGTTGGAGACCGCCGCCTTTGCACCGGAGTATGCGGGAATTCTCGTCAGGGGTCTGAACGCGTTCATGGAGGAAACGTTGATGATATTGCCGCCGGTCCGTGCCATGTCGCGCGCGAAAACCTGCGTAGGGATGAGGGTTCCGAGGAAGTTGAGGTTGAATACGAACGAGATGCCTTCGGGATCGAGATCGAAGAAGGTCTTCACTCCCTCGATAGTGCCGTTTTCGTCAAGCTCGGTCACCTCTTCGGGAGTCAGATCGTCCCGGGACGTTGAGCCCTTGGGATTGTTGCCGCCCGCACCGTTGAGGAGGATATCCACCTTGCCGTATGCCGCGTAGATTTCGTCCCGTGCCGCTTCGACTGCCGCCTTGTCAAGAACGTTCATCGCAACCGCAATGGCATCCCCGCCGGCTTCACGGATTTCAGCAGCAACCTTTTCCGCCGCGTCCAGTCTCAGGTCACAGACAGCAACCTTGGCACCGGCAGATGCAAGAGTCTTGGAAAAACCGGAGCAAAGCACGCCGCCGCCGCCGGTGACAACAGCAACCTTGCCGGTCAGATCAAATGTAAGATTCATAGGAGTTCTCACTTTCAAGAAATAACAGTTTTCTCTATACGCACAGCATCAGCGCAGCGGAAGGTCGTGGGATACCGTTCTGTCTCCAGCTTCAAGTGCGCCGATCCATGCCCGCGGGGGATTCCCTGCCTTAGTCCTCTACTGCGTAGGCGATGGTTGTCATGAGCGCCATTTCGGGAGCGGAGGTGTCAAGTCTGGAATACTGGCACACGATGGGCGTGTTGGATTCGAGCAGTACCGCATACGGGGTGTCGCGCGGAATCTGTTCGCCTGCCGCATTGCGGAGCTTGTCCATGCGGATGTGGTGGGTTCTCATCGCGGGGCAGAAGGAGGAAAAATCAGTTCTCGCTTCTCTGTCCTCGAAGAAGAGGGTCATCTTGATTTCCGCGTCCACATCGGAGGTGTTGATGACGCAGATTGCCTCGTGAGAGAGGTTTTCGTTCTTGGAAACAGAATTGAGATAGGTATCCGGCACGAGCCAGACTTTCTTTCCGTAAGGCTTCATGATAAGTTTTCCTTTCAATATTTTGTAGGTTCCGGTATGATGATTTTATTATAGCAGGGATTCGTGAACAATTCAAGGGATATGCTCAGAAAATCGCCCGAATACGAAAAAAGACCCCGTATGGGGTCAGTTTCAGCAGGTTTGTAAGCCGGGTTCTGTACGTCTCGCGACGCAGCTGTCATCTATCTGGGACGACTGTCGCCAATCGCCTCAAGCCGCCTCCGCAGTTCTGCCGAGCAGACATTGCAGTTTCCTGCACCTGCGCATAAGGCGTTGCATCGGATAGGGTTTACATTTGCACGCAGTTGCCTGCCATGCCGGTGAGCTCTTACCTCGCCTTTCCATCTTTTCCTCAGACGAATCCAAGGTAGTCTATTTCTGTTGCACTTTCCCGGAGGTTTCCCTCGGCGGACGTTATCCGTTATCCTGCTCTGTGATGCCCGGACTTTCCTCATGCCAATACCTTTCGGCAACATGACACGCGACAGCCCCGCCTGCGACTCCTATTATACTAAAAAATCTTCCGTTTGTCAAGAAAAAAGATACGGCCGATGCCTTCACCAACCGTATCTTTCCGTTCTATGCAGTTTTGTCCGTCAGCCGTTCACCTCAGCGAGCCATTCGGTCAGCGGTGCGCAAGTGACGACAAAGCGGTATTCCGTGCCGCCGTCGAGGAAGCTGACATAGCAGAGATCCCCGGCGATGTACAGCACGCACTCGTCCGAGAATTTCGTGTAAACCCCGATCGGGTCGGTGACGCGGTACACGTTTTCCGTGTCGTAGGCGCGCAGGGCAAATTTCACCGTGAAGTCGTACAGAAGCGAGTCCGCGTCGTATTCGTATCCCGCCAGCTCCATCTCCGCAAGCCACGCGGAATCAAATCCGTCGTATTTGTCCTGCTCTTCGAATTTGCCGCGCCGGTTGACGATCACCTGACTCACGTTTTCCGTCCGCTCCACCCTCTCAAGAAGGGATTCAAAGCCCTCGGCCGCACGGTCACCGATTCTGTCCACGGAAAAACGGACGCCTGCTCCGGTGATTACGACCATGCACACAGCCGCAGCCGCGAGCAGTATTGTCACGGCAATTGCGAATCCTGTCAGTTTCCGGTCCCACCTCATGGCGTCCGCCTTTCATATGTTAAGATTTTTTAAAATTCAGATGCAGCTTATTCCTCTTCGCCGAAGAACCATTCGTTGGTCTTTTCGAAGGACTTCTTGAGCATCTTCGCGTTCTTCTTCAGATCGGAGGTCAGGCTTTCCTTTGCATTGGCAATACCGCCCGTCACAGTGGAACGGATCGCGATGTTGGAGAAGTGGATGTTGTAGGACAGGTCATCGAATACCAGTCTGAGCATGCGGATGGTGTCCTCGTCGCGGGTGGACTTGTTCTGGAGCGTGATATTGACGTACGCTTCCATAACGGTGTCGTGGGATGCCGCGTTGAGACAGTCAACGATGTTCGCGGTGCGGTTGATATCTTCAACAGTCACGGGAATCATGTGCATGAAGGGGTTGAGGATGATGGAGTAGTATCTTTCCTGTTCCTGATTGTACTTCGGCGGAGGTACGATACCAAAATCCGCTTCCATGTTGCGCAGTTCTCTCGTCCATGCCATGCATTCGGAGTAGAAGAGGGTTGCGTTTTCCATGAAGAGTTCTTCCTGGATTCTGTCGCCCTTGCCGCGGAGGTATGCGCTGTATCTGCTCTGGCGGATATCGAATACATTGTTGCCGCCCCAGAAAATGTTGTAAATCTTGGTGTAAACGTCGACGAGCTTTTCGCCTTCGGTACCGTCGATGAGGTAACCGGTGTCGGGATCCTTGTCGATATAATTGACGCCGCAGCCGCGGGTGAGCATATCAATACCGATTTCGTTGTAGGTGATCCAGCCGTACTTGTCCTTGTCGGTCCATACGCCGTCGCCGTCCGCTTCATGAACGCCGGATTCAAGAAGAGCCGCGAAATTGTCGATGGTCCATT
>JAFTPW010000296.1:0-3570 GCA_017463075.1 Clostridia bacterium | reverse complement strand
TCTGTAATTATAACACACAAGCGCACGGTTTTATTGCACGAGATGTAAATAAATTTGCAAAATCCGGAAATTTCAGGCTGTTTTCACAGGAAAAGGGCAATCTGCGGCGCACAACTTGACATTTCGCCGATTTCTGATTATAATAGTATCATACAAATTTATGCAATTCAAGGAGACAGAACCATGATCCTCACTCAGAAAGACTTCAATAAACTTTTCGACCACACCCTGCTCAAGCCTTTTGCAACCCTCGATATGTTCGAAAAGGAATGCATGATCGCGGCACAGTACGGCTTCTGCACCATTGCCATCAACAGCGGCGTGACCAAAGAATGCGCCGAAATCCTCAAGGGATACGACGTGAAGGTTGACTCCGCAGTCGGCTTCCCGCTCGGATGCATGACCATCGCCGCGAAGGCTGAGGAAACCCGTCTCTGCATCGCTGACGGGGCGGATGAAGTGGACTACGTTCTCAACATCGGCAAGCTGAAGGAAGGCAATCTCGCCTACATCAAGGAAGAAATGAAGACCATCGTCGGCATCTGCCGTGACAAGGATGTAACTTCCAAGGTGATTTTCGAAAACTGCTACCTCACCGACGACGAAAAGCGCGCGGTATGCGACATCGCGCTCGATGTTCTGCCCGATTTCATCAAGACCTCCACCGGATTCGGCCCGACCTCCGCGACTGTGGAAGACGTAAAGCTGATGAAGTCCTGTGTGGGTGACAAGATCAAGGTCAAGGCTGCCGGCGGTATCCGCGATCTCGAAACCTGTCTGGCAATGGTCAATGCAGGTGCGGAAAGAATCGGATGCTCCGCGAGTGTTGCAATCGCCGAGGCTTACGCAAAGACACTGTAACGCTCCCGCGCGATTATGATAGAAAGGAAGAAACCTGAATGAAAAGCTACGTGGTTTACGCCGATCAGCACTGTGAAATCGTGGATATTCCCATGCCGAAATACGGGGATTACGATGCGCTCGTGAAGATCGAAAGCTGCGGTGTGTGTAATGGAACCGACATGAAGATCATCCACGGCAAGTTCAAGGGCGTCGAGGAATATCCCGCCGTGCTCGGACATGAGGGTGTGGGACGTGTTGTCGCTCTCGGCTCAAAGGTATCCACTTTCAAAATCGGTGATCTGGTTCTCATGCCGTTCCTCGGTGACGCACCCGAAGGATACTCCAGCGCATGGGGCACCTATTCCGAATACAACGTTGTCACCGACGCGCTCGCCATGGAAAAGGACGGTCTGATTCCCGAAGAGTTCGCGTACGGTCAGAAAAAACTGCCTGAAGACTTCGATCCCGTCTCTTCCGCGATGATTATCACCTTCCGCGAGGTTCTCAGCACCATGAAGCGCTTCGGTCTGGAATCAAACAGGAGCATCGCGATTCTCGGACTCGGTCCCGTCGGACTCAGCTTCGTGAAGTTCTGCAAGCTCCTCGGCATCGGTCCCGTGATTGCGATGGACATTGACGACGGCAAGCTGGAGCTGGCGAAGAAGATGGGCGCGGACTACGTCATCAACTCGAAAAATACCGATATCGTTCCCGCAGTCCGCGAAATCTGTCCCGACGGTATCGACTATGCGCTCGACGCGGTCGGATTCAACGGCTTCATCAATCAGGCGCTTGAGCTGATCGTGCCCGACGGCAAAATCTGCGTCTACGGTATTTCCGAGCAGATGAACACCAACGTCGACTGGAGCAAGTGCCCGTACAACTGGACGCTCCACTTCCATCAGTTCCCGTCGAAGAAGGCCGAAGCCGAAGCCCACGACCAGATCTGTTACTGGATCAAAACCGGCATTCTCGACCCGAACGACTTTATCTCCCATGTTTTTGAGTTCAAGGACATTGACATGGCGTTTGACCGGATCAGAAACCGTCAGCCGTCCATGAAGATGGTGATTAAGTTCTGAGGAGGTTCTATGGCTGTATATCTTCTGGCACATGACCTCGGCACCTCCGGCAACAAGGCGTCCCTGTTTGACGAAAACGGCGCGCTGATCAAAAGCATGACTGCCGCTTACCCGCTCGACGTGAGAAACGGCAACTGGGCGGAACAGAATGCCGACGACTGGTGGAACGCTGTCTGCGAGAGCACAAAATCCCTCCTTGACGGCATCAATCCCCATGACATCGCCGGTGTTTCGTTCAGCGGACAGATGATGGGTGCGCTGTGCGTGGACTGTGAAGGCAATCCCCTGCGTCCGTCGATCATCTGGGCGGATATGCGTGCGGCTGACATCATTGACGAGCTGCACGGAAAAATCAGCGACATGGATTACTACCGCCTGACCGGACACCGGATGAGCGCGTCGTACAGTGCGGCGAAACTGGCGTGGGTCAAGCGGAACGAACCCGAAATCTACGCGAAGACCGACAAGGTTCTCAACGCGAAAGACTACATTTTATATAAGCTCACTGGAAACATGGTCACCGAGCCGTCCGATGCGTCCTCCACGTGCCTGCTCGACATCGGGACGCTGCGGTGGTCTGATACCCTGGCGGATCTCTACGGCATTTCCATGGACAAGCTGCCTGAACTGCGCCGGTCGGTGGATCTCGCCGGAACCGTGACAAGGGAAGCGGCGGCTCTGACAGGACTTGTCGAAGGAACTCCCGTAATCTGCGGCGGCGGTGACGGCCCCTGTGCAGCTGTCGGAAGCGGTGCGGTGCGTGAAGGCATTGCCAACTGCTGTCTCGGCACATCCTCGTGGATCTCGTTTGCATCGAAGGAGCCGCTGATCGACCCGGATATGACGACATTCACCTTTGCCCACATGGTACCCGGCTATGTTCTGCCCACAGGAACCATGCAGCAGGGCGGCGGTGCACTGTCATGGGCTGTGAAAACGCTGTTCCGCGACTTCCCGATGGACAAATCCGCGGTGTATGACCTCGTGAACAGGGAAGTGAGTGCGTCACCCGTCGGTGCAAGAGGGCTGATTTTCCATCCGTACCTCATCGGTGAACGCTCGCCGCGCTGGAACGACAAGGCGAAGGGCAGCTTCATCGGACTGACGCTCGAACATGACCGGGGCGACATGCTCCGTGCCGTCATGGAAGGCGTTGCGCTGAACTTCACGGTGATCCTCGACGCATTCCGGCAGAACGGTGCCCACATCGGAGCGGTGAATCTGCTCGGCGGCGGTGCACGGAATCCCGCATGGAGAAAAATCCTCGCCGATGCGATGGGTGTGACCATCCGTACGCCCACGGTTCTTGAAGAAGCGACTTCGATGGGCGCGGCGATTACGGCAGGTGTCGGTGCCGGCGTGTTCTCCGACTTCAGTGTGATTGATAAATTCCTGACCATCCGCGAAGAAATCCAGCCGGATATGACCCTGCGCGGCGAATATGACGAATGCCGCAGATGTTTTGACGAAACCTACAAGGCGCTCGAGCCTTTATTCAACCAATATTGAGGTAACTGATATGATCGAATCCAAGCTTTTTCTCGCACTTCCCGAATACATCTCCACGCCCGACGGTATGGCAATCGACGCGGACGGCAATCTGGTTCTCGCATGCCCCAACTACGCTGATCAGAGCCTGCCCGGA
>JAFTPW010000295.1:0-10698 GCA_017463075.1 Clostridia bacterium | reverse complement strand
GTCACGGGCTCATTGATGCAGGATCCTGTGACCGACGCGGTATTGGTGACCGATCCCTCAGCGTCAAGCGGCGCGTACTGGGTGATATCGGTTTCATAGATCAGCATCACGTTTCCGCCGGCGGGAATCGTCAGTCCGGAAATCACAAGTCCCGCGCCGTCATCGACACTCGGAGGAGCCTGTAAAACGCCGTTGACATAATACTGAATCGAATCCGGCACATAGCGGAGCGGATAAACCGTATTGCCTTCGAACCCGTACCCGCCCAGATCGTCCGTCACAATCACGTCGGTGATCGGAGCATTGCCGGAATTGAGAATGCTGATTACATAAGTCACGTCGTCACCTGCCGTGTAGTCGTCACCAACTGCCGTTTTCGTCGCGGATACGGTGGTGAGGATCTGACCTGTGGTGACATTGGAACTGCGGATGGTGTTGTTGTAGGAAATGGTCGCCTGATTGGTAAAAATCGCCATGATGTCTCCTTGTCTCTGCGAGCTGTGGTATTTCCGCCGCGCTTGCAGTATATGCGGGAAATCATAGCTTTGTTCATCGGAATGTCCGCTTCACCTTGCATGATTTTATGCGAAATATCCCGCAAATTGTCCAAAAAATCTTGACAAAAAACAAAAAATATGCAACAATTATATTATCTCTATTTATGTTTCCTACATCTATTCAACCACAAACGGAGTGCTATGAACTATACAAAACTGATTCCCGCTCTCCTGCTTTCCGCGCTCCTCCTCTCCGGATGTGCCGATGACAGCGGCATGCATGTTGATGTGACCGAGACGGAGCCGGCGGAAACCGAGGAAACCCGTTATGTCGTGGATACCTCGAAGAACGTCGTCATGGCGTCCGATGCGTGCATTGTGTCATCATGTGCCTCCGGGATCTACACGCCCGGGACCGCACCGACCCACATCACGCTGACCACGCCGAATTCCGACTACACCATCAAATACACATCCTCCACCGCGAAGACTCCTGACATCAAGTCCGACGACGCGACCGGGGAAATCCGTCTTGCCTACAAGGATTCCGGCGACGGTGTGACCGAGTATGCCCTGATCCGTGCGGCTCTCTTCTACCGCGGCAATCAGGTCGGGCAGTCCGTCACGTTCACCTTCCTCAAAGCACCGGAGGGACGCTTCACAATGCCCGTCATCTGCCTGACCTCCGATCCCGCGGGGCTTTACGGCTATGAGGACGGGATCCTCGTCGAAGGCCGCGACCGTGAAAACGCGCTGAAAAACGGAAATCCGCCCGGATGGGTTCTCTCCAACACGCACGCGAACTTCTACAACAGCGGTATCGCATGGGAACGCGCGATGTCGATGGAATACTGCGAAGCCGGCGAGGGCACGTTCTCCTACGTCTCCAACGGCGGCATGCGCGTCAACGGCGGCTGGACCCGTGCGAACATCCAGAAATCGCTCAAACTCTTCTCCCGCAAGACCTACACGCCCGACTACGGCACGTTCGCTGTCGATCTCTTCCCGGGCTACCGCGATCCCCAGACCGGACGGACGCTGTCATACGCGAACACCATCCTGCTCCGCGGCGGCTCCAACAACGAGGGCTCGACCGTGATCTCCACGATGCTCCAGCTCAAGCTGTGCGAAGGAACCTCCCAGTACGTCCCCGCGATGCGTCCCGTCGTCGAATTCATCAACGGGCAGTACCGCGGCATGTTCTTCATGGTGGAAGACTACGACGCGGACTTTGTGGAAGCCCACTTCGGCGTCCCGGAGGAAGATCAGTTCCTCGCATCCGGCAGCTACGAAAACTACGGCGGCAGTATGTGGACGCTCGACACGGGCACGCAGGAGGACTTCATGGAATTCACGTCCATTCTGAATGAACTGGCGGAGATGGACATGAAAAAAGAGGAAAACTACGAATACGCCTCCACGGTGCTCAATTTCCGCAATTTTATCGAATACATGTGCATCGAAATGTACGTCTGCAACTCCGACTGGCCGGACAACAACCTGCGCGTCTTCCGATGCAAGGCGAACGGCTTTGACCCGACGATCGAAGGGATTGAGGACGGACGGTACCGCTTCCTGCTCAAGGACCTTGACATCGCGTTCGGCACGGGCGGGCACAGCGTCACATCCAATCCGTACGTGCAGATTTATGGCAGCAGCAAGCTGAAAATCCGCGACGTCTTCAACGCTCTGATGAGGAACAAGGACTTCTCAAATCAGGTTTACATGTACATGTGCACGCTCTCCAGCACCGTTTTTGCACCGGAGCGCGTGGAAACCATCCTGAACGAGTTCGTGCTCTTCCTCAACAACGAGATGATCTACACGACCGAAACGCTCGGCGTCGGCGGCGGAAGTATGACCGGATGGAACAACAAGCTCAAGTCCCCGCTCTCCTTCGCAAAGTCCCGTCCCACCACTGTTCTCAATGCGACACGTGACCGGCTCCGCGCGAAGCTGTGCGACCTGACCGTGACCGTCATCGGCGAAGGCGATCCCAAGCTCGGCTGGTACGCAATCACCGACGGCGCTGAGGTCACCTATGCCACCGGCATTCCTGTTCCGCTGGAGCTTCCCGAGGGCGCATCCGTATCCCTTGCGGGCGGCGAGATCAGCAGTGACGGCATCGTCCTCAGCGAAACCGAGGCGCATCTGACGATCGATCTCACCGGCGTCTCCGAAAAACAGCAGTCCGCTGACGGTGTTGTCATCAACGAGGTTTCCGTGCGCGGGTACGACTTCAAGTTCATCGAGCTGTACAACGGCTCCAATGCAGCGGTATCGCTCGACACGTGGACGCTCTCGACCGGCAAATCCACCCAGCAGCTTGACGGATACACCATCGATGCGGGCGGACACCTCCTTCTCAGCGAGGACGGCGAAAACGACCTCACCGTACGCATCACGAACGAAAGCGTGCTCACTCTTGCAAAAGACAGTGACGCCGTCGATACCGTGGAGCTGTACACCGTCAACCGCACGGTTCAGCAGGGACGTTATCCCGACGGCGGCGAGCTGATTACGCTGTACACCTCCGAGCTGACACCGGGAGAGGCAAACGCAATCCTGCCCGATTTCCACATCACGGGCGGCATTTCCGACGGACTTCTCATCAGCGGTGAGCTGTATCCCGTCTCCGACATGCCGAAAGACGAAAACGGTGAGCCGATGGTTCCGCTGTCCGTCCTCGAGCCGTATTTCAACAAAAAACGCGTCGTCTACCGCAAGGAACACGACTGGGTAAGCGCAAACATGGATACCCTCGTCCCCTTCGACGGATTTGCCGACTACATCAACGACAACACCCGCGTGCAGGCAAGCTATGTTCCCTCAGCGAACGTCGTCATCCTGCCGTAAAATCTGAATTGACAAGGACAACTTCAACATGCTCAGACTCAACGACGAACACAAAGGTATGATCGCGGCATCCGTGGCATACATCATCTTCGGCTTCAGTTACCTTTTCTCCAAAATGGCACTCGGCGTCACCAATCCCATCATCCTGCTCTGCGCACGGTTCACGATGACGCTCCTCACGCTCAACATCCTCGTTCTCACCCGCGTGGTGAAGATCAACCTCAAGGGCAAGCCGCTCCTGATGCCCATCCTCATCGGTCTGATTCAGCCGTGCCTGTACTTCGTGCTGGAAAATTATGGTCTGCAATACACGACAACCTCGTTCACCGGCATTTTCTCCTCGCTCAATCCCGTGTTCACTGCCCTGCTCGGCGCGCTCATTCTCCGCGAACGTCCGAACGGCAAGCAGTGGATCTCCATCGCGGTTTCCATCACGGGTGTGCTCATGGTCTCCCTCGACGGCAGCGGCGGTCAGAATACCGTTCTCGGATGCATCTGTCTCGTCGGCGCGTACTTCCTCGGCTCGTTCTATTCCCTCATGATCCGCCGCTACTCCGAAAAATTTACGCCCTTTGAGCTGACCTACGTCATGTTCACCGTCGGCTTCGTCTTCTTCGCGATCCTCGCATTCGTGACCTACCGCGGCGAAACCATCGGCATGCTCACCTCCGCACTTTCCCACATCGACTTCCTGCTCGCCGTTGCCTATCTCGGCATCGGATCGTCCGTTCTCGCGTACTTCCTCGCAAATTATTCCCTCGCGAAGCTCCCCGTGGCGCGATCCACCATCTTCGGCAATCTCTCCACCGTCGTATCCGTCCTCGCAGGCGTCATCATCATGGACGACAGATTCACATGGGTCACAGCCCTTGCATTTGCCCTCATCCTCTGCGGCATCTTCGGCGTGAACAAATTCAAGGACGCGGAATGATGGTGAAACTTCTCTTTCTTGCACTTGCCGTCCTGTTGGTTTCCTGCGGCAGTACCGTTCCCGATGACGCTGACGATATCCGCAGTTTCGACGATCTGCTTGCATTCATGTCCGGAAATCCGGAAAACACCGTCACCGATGTGATTCTGAACGTTGAAAGTACCATTTCCGATGCAACTCCAGTGACACTGTCAGATACCGACACGTTCCGGCTCGTCTCAATGCTGACCGAAACCGATCTCACGGCAGAACGGTACGAACCGGAGCACATCTATGGAGGCAGCTGGTACACCATTACCTTCACGCTCTCCAACAACAGTACCGTGGTATTGTACCCTGACAAACAGCAGCTGATGGTATTCCGGCGGGAGCTTAACGAAGATCAGCGTTGGTATTCCGCACCGTATCGGCTGAACACAGATGCGTACCCGGATTTTTACACCGCTGTCGGCGAAATCTGGGCGCAGGTTTCCGATGAAGCCCCGGCGACGCATTAACCGTATAACACACAAAACCTCCAATGCATTGTGATTTCTGCAAAGGAGGTTTTCTCGTTTATTCTTCCCCGAGCTCGTGGATGTTGCGCTCGAGAACGGTCTGGCGCAGTGCCGGAGTCAGGTTCACGAAATACTCAGAATACCCGCCCACGCGCACGATCAGATCGCGGTGTTTATCGGGATTCACCATGGCATCTTTCAGCTCGTCGATCGACGTACAAGTGACCTGCACCTGAATGCCGCCCATCGCAAAATACGACAGCACGAGCGATTTCAGCGTTTCTGCCACGAAATTCTTTGAGAGCGTCAGGTTCAGCACGGAGATGCCGTCCGCCAGATGCTGGGGCAGTCTCGCCGCACTTTTCAGCATCGCGGTCGGTCCGTCGACGGCTTTTCCGCGGATCGCGGCGATGGAGTCACAGGTGGGCTCACCCTTCTTCCGTCCATCGGGAGTTGCGCCGACACGGAGACCCTCGCCTTCGTAGCGCTGAAACTGGTGCTCAGTGAGGATGTACGCATCGATGAAGCTCTTCGGCGGCTTGTTCCGGTAGACGCTGTATACACTTCGCGTAGTCTGCGGCAAGCTCGTCGGCGTCCTCGTTGTCCGTTCCGAAGCACGGGCACTGCCTGAGAAGCCGGTAGAACACCTCATCCTCCGCCGTCAGCTTCGCGAGGAATTCTTCCGCTGTGAACAGCTTCTTCCGGTAAACCAGCTCGCGGATCGCAAGGAGGGAGTCCACGGTGTTGATGAGCCCGCTGTCGGAGGACTGTGTCCACGTGTAGCGCGCGCCGCCGGCGTTGAAGTCCTTCCCCTTTTCGATGCAGTCGTCGGTGAACAGCGTGCGGATCGGGTTCGGCAGGTACTTCGCCATGTAGTCATAACGCTCCACGATCCGTTCGAGCTGGGCGTCGATTTCCCGCTCCGTCTCCGCGCACAGTCCTTCGTAAAACTCTTCAAATGTACCCGATTCCGCCAGATGCGCGTGCATGTACCGCTCCATGATGAGTGCCAGCGGGATGTTGTCGTCGGTTCCGCCCGCACGGGTCATACCTTGCAGGTTCGTTTCCGTGCATCCGCATCCGCAGAACATCCGAAGCTCACTGTCCGGGATGTGGCAGAAGCGGGATTTCAGCATGCTGTGAATGCCGTCCGCGTTGTAGAACGAAGGATTGCACGAGCCGCACCGGATGTTCTCAATCGCGATTTCCCACAGATGTTCCGGCATATCCGGACGGAGCATCAGCTCGAGCATGGGACGGCGGCGGTGTCTGATCGCGCGGAGAGCCTGCTCGGTGATGGCGTTGTACTGCTGTCCGACAGTGCACGACCATGTTCCAACCGCGTCAATGTTGTCAAACAGCTCGCCGATGATCTCCGTGTAATCCTCGCCGCGGTACAGATGGATCAGACCGTCGTCAAGGCATCCGAGATTGTCCGCGCCGTCGAAGTAGAAGATCACGTTCCACGCGACAAGTCCCTCGTAATAGGTCTCAGCCGGCGCAAACGGCACCTTTTCCAGCGCAGCAATCAGCTCAGTGGGCACACCGACCGTCTTCAGGTAGTCGATACTGCGGACAATGTAGCTCTTCATGCCATCCACGAGCGCGAGAAGTCCGGCTTTGAACGGCCCGTCCGGCTGATTCTCGATCCGCGCACGGTAGGAGTTCAGCCCTTCCCGCACAATCCGCTTATAATTCGGCGCCGCGTGCGTCCATCCGCCGGGATTATGGCTGACTGCGGCAAATTCACGCATGGCGTCGGCGGCTTCCTTGCTCTTCGACTCCAGCAGTTCCCAGTTCACCTGATACGTGAGGGCAAACTGCGGCTGAACGGCACATTCATTTTGTACATACTTGTTTTTCGACGGATAGAGATGCTCCCCTGCGTCATAAACGGCGGGCGGCACGTGCTCCAGATACCGCGCATTCGCGATGGCGTGACGGTAGAAATAATCCTGCTCCGGTTCCTCGAACAGTCCGGCGGCGTACGGTTCTCCGATTCGGTAAAACAGTTCGGCAAGAGGTGTCATGGCGTTGTCCTTTCTCAGTCGTTCGGATGTTTTTCTGATTCTATTTTATACGGATTCGTCCGAAATGTCAACGGGGAGATGAAAATTTTGCACAAAAAAACCGGATCCCGCCATACAATGGAAGAATCCGGTTCGGTTTGTCAGAAATTTGCGTTACGCGCGGAATACCTGGAACATGAAGATTCTCGTGGTGTGGTCGTTCTTATGCTGGGTCGCCTGATCGATCCACAGACGGAAGTAACGAGCCTCCACGGGTGCAAACTCGCGCAGGGTCAGCGTCTCTTCGTTGTCCGTTACCGCATCGGCAGTCTGCCAGTCATCCTCTTCGCCGAGCTTGTATTCCAGACGGAAATTGCGGGTGTTCCACGATGCGGATTCATGCATGCCGCAGTGCATCACAAACCAGCGGTTGACCGTCACCGGCTCGAGTGCGTCAACTTCCAGCCAGTGCGTGCCGTCTTCCGAATGCGCACACCACTTGGATGTGTCGTTGCCGTTGCTCGCGTTCTCGCCGAGCTCCTGTTCGTTGAATGCACCGCTCGCCTTGCACGGCTTGTTCATCAGGACGTCGTCGCCGAGCTTTTCCGCCTTGATCTTCACAGTCACATCGTGATCCGGAACGCGCACAATCACGGCATTGTCGTAAACGGCGGAAATATCGTCGCCTTCCCATCCCTTGAACACATAGCCGTCCTTATAGGAACCGGTGCGGACCAGTGCGATGCCGCCTTCGTATTCCTCCATGGTCTGCACCGCATTGCCGTTCCAGTCGAGAACCGTCACGGTGTGCTTTTCACCGGCAGGCTCGTCCACGGTGTCGTAGAGAGGCGCGGCAGGCACGGTCAGATCGTTCGCAGACGCATATGCAGTCGCAGCCATGACGATGATGTCGCCGTCATCGGGCAGAGTCACAGTCTTCGCACCCGTTACGTCGATTGTATATTTGAAGAGATATGCAAAGAGATACAGTCTGTCGCCGTCAGCGTCGTGGGTATGCGTGTAGTTCACGGCGATTTCGTCGCGCTTGATGAGACACGGTGCCCCGTTGACCATCATCGTCCAGGAACCGACGTTTTCCTTGTAGTCCTGCACACCGATTTCCACGGGCTTGCCGTCGACGTGGAACACAGCAGTCTTGTCGCCATTCACGGACGCGGCGAGAACGGAAATCCGGTCGCATCCTTCGGGAACGGCAATGCTCTGAGAGCCGCAGGTAACCGCGTTCTTCTGATCCGCCGGTGCCAGTCTGAACGAGGTGCCGCCGGAGGTGACGGATTCGCTGTAAATTTCCGCAGGAATGGAGATGCCGTCAGCGAGCTCAGCGGAAGTCCGGTCGCAGTTGCAGGTTGTCACGCGCTTGTCATACGGCAGATCGATGTGCACCTGCTCCGTCGGCTTCACTGCCTTGCAGTCCGCGAGAGTTACAGCAAAGGTCTTGACCGCGTACGGCGTCAGGTCGCATGTGATTGTGTCTTCATCAAAGGAAGCCGCGCCGATTTCGTCCTCGTAGCCGTTCGTCTCCACAGCGGAGGTCAGGCCGGTGAGGAACCTGATTTTCAGTCCTGCCGAGCCCTTGCCGGAGGTTTCCTGTACGCGGACGATGATTCTGTCGCCCTTTTCTTCCTTCTTCACGCACTTCACGAGCACATGCTCATCGCTCACGGAAACGAACGAAACGGATTTGCCGCATCCGCTGTGCTTCGGAGCAGTGAACGGCATCACGGGCTGGTTGAGCTCTGCCGCTTCCTTTGCGGTGTCATCACGGAATCCCGCATGTCCGACGATGGAGTAGGTGAAAATGTTCAGCCCCATGTCCTGCCAGTCCTGTCCGGATTTCGGTGAGAACGGGTACGCGGGCGTATGGATCAGCGTCAGGCGAAGGGTGTCGTCGGTCGGCTTGTCCATGCCGTACTTGCAGTCGTTGAGGATCGACACGCCGTAGGAACCGTCTTCCGCGGTGAGGTCTGCCCACTGATGCGCCACATGCTGGTAGTACGGGAAGCTGTCGGTGTTGCCGGATTCAATCGCGCCGAGTCCGAGGTCGAACGTTGCCTTCGGGTTGGACACATTCAGATGGAACGCCGCGCGGAGGTTGGACTTTCTCTGATACCAGTCCACGCGGTTCGCAACGTCCACACGCTGACCGCCGTCCCAGAGGGAGATCACCTGCTCAAACACGGAGCCTTCGTATGTCCGCTTTACTTTAATCGAAGCAACAGCGGGACCGTCTTCGAGCACTTCAATCTCGGGAGTACCGCCGACGATTGCGGGTGTTTCGAGCGCATCCTTCCAGACAAGCTCCCACGACGGCCAGTTCGCGCTGGTGTCGGGACCGATTTCAAGCTGTGCAGGGGACTTCAGCAGTTCGAATCCGCCGTTTGCCTTGTCGACGATGCTTGCGATATCGCCGTTTTTGTCAATCTTCACGACGTAGCGCTGGTTTTCGAGCACTCTGCCGTTCACGGAAATGTTGGACGCCATCGGGGACGGAACCTCGCTCTCGCGTACGTCAAATACCGTGCAGCTGACGGGAGCAACCTTCGCGATGAACTTTACGACAGTCTTGCCGTCGATGCGGGAAATCTGCGCCGGAACTTCATTTCCGAGACCGTCGAACACGCGAACGTAAGGGGACTTCACGGCAATTTCCGCGCATGCGACGTCGTTCCGCTCGCAGGAGACGGGGTTGTAAATCACGACGGGAGTACCCTCGACCGCGGTATCCATGGTGCGCACAACTCCGCCGACCGCGTTAGCCAGCTCAGCCGCGAACATGTTCAGCGCGATCACGTAGTCGTTGTACGTGAAGACATACGCCGCCGCGATGGAAGTACCCGGCAGGTCGTCGTGGAACTGATGCCACAGGAAGGTCTGCCATGCCGTCAGGAACCGTTCCGCCGGATATTCGGACGCGCCGAGCCAGTTTGCCAGAACAGCAGCACGTTCCGCAGAATCCGCGAGCAGCTCGTTCTTCCGGTTCCATCTCTTGTTGATCGTGTGGGACGTGAGCGCACCGGAGCCGTGCGGAATCAGCAGTTCCCCGTCGTATGCAGGGAGCGCGGCACGTTCCTCAGCGGTCAGCTCGTTGAAAATCTGGTCAGTCGACGCGGACACAACCTCGTACAGCGCATCGGGACTTCCGTTTGCTTCGACGGCTTCGTTCACCATCCGCGCGGAGCTTTCACGGCAGGATCCGCCGTAGTCACCGGTGCCGTAGTACATGGAGCGAACGGCGTGACCGGTGTATTTTTCGTTGTGCTCGATCGCGCGGAGGTATTCCTCACGCTGTCCGACGGGACGTTCGTCATCATCGTTGTTGAAATTGTAGGTGTAGTTGCCCTCAAGGAAGGACGCCGCCACGAAGTTTCCGTCGGGACCAACCCAGCGGCCGAGGTCCATACGGGGCTTTCCCTTCACGGGCATGGGCTTGGAGACCGTTCCGTCTTCCTCGTAGATCGGACTTCCGACGCCCCAGACGAGCTTCTGCGTGTGGAATCCGTTCAGACCCATGTGCGCCTCAATCGATGGCAGGGCGTAATTGAACCCGAAGCAGTCGGCGAGGAAGATATCGGTGCTCTTTTTGCCAAATTCCTTTTCAAAGAAGCCGTTGCCGTAGAGAACCTGACGCATGAGCGCCTCGGACGACGGTACGTTCGCATCCATCGCGTCCCATGTGGAGCCGGCAACGTTCCAGCGACCCTCAGCGATGTAGCCCTTGAGTTTTTCGTACAGGTCGGGGTAATACTCCCATAAGTGGGAACTTAAGAAATCAAAAAGATTAAATCAGAGAACAGATTAAACTCGGAAATATCAAAGGAGAAAAAATCATAACAGACAGCAAAAAGCGAGTAAACCAAAGCCGAAACAGCAACCCAAGCCATAACAAT